>NZ_RQYW01000018.1 GCF_003932895.1 Leptotrichia sp. OH3620_COT-345
CTTAGGTTTTACTTCTTCTACTCTTTCTTCTTCCAATATCACACTTTCTTCCAACATTTCTCCCGATGTGCTCTGCTCTTTTTTCATCTTCTTTTCAGAAACCTTCTTCTCTTTTACAGGTCTTGTCATTTCTCTCTGTTGCTTATAATAATCTTCTCTTGCTTTTCTTAATACATCTTTTGCACTATCCGCTATAATCAATGCACTTATTGCAAGTATTCCCGCTATTACCGTCTTTTTCATTTTTCCTCCTTAAATATTTTTTATTTTGTCTATATCTCATCTTAAATCAATCTTCCTAGCACTAGCAAAATTTATAAATTTGTTTAGAATCCGGTTATTGGAAGTATGAGAGAGATAATCAACATTCACAAGACTTAATTCATTACCTATAATATCATTTCAAGTTCACTCATCTCCTGCGCTTCCTTTTTAAGAAAAACATTAAATTTTGCTGCCACTCTCTTAAATTAGACTTTCTTTGAAATGTCAAACAATTTACTAATGATAATATCGGCATATTTGTTAGTAAAAATAATCTATTTTTATATTTTTTTATTAAAAATTCATATATTTTTTAATTCTTTATTATTTCAAAAATTTTCTTAAAATAATTTATAAAATTTTATTTTAAATATAGTAAATTATCATTTGTTTTTATCATGAAAATATTTCAAAAGTACTCAAAGAATTTTAATCTATAATAAAAAATTTTTACATTGCTTTTATTATAATTAGTTTTTTATTATTTTTCTCCTTTATTTTTAAAAAAATAATCCAAAATAAAAAATTTTATTTTTAAATTTTGGATTTTTATTAATAAAAAATGACTGTATCATAAATCAAAAATAATTCTATAATTACAAATAGTACATACTAAAAACCAAACTTCAGTATTTCATTAGTTTTTATCAAAATACATAAAATTTATAATCTAATTTTATTTTCATATCTTAATGAAACAGTCTTATTTATAATATTTTCAATTAATTTTTCTATATTTGTTAGGTAATACTCCAAAATAATTTTTAAATGATTTTGAAAATTTACTTGGATTTTCATATCCTGTCTCAGTTGCTATTTCGGATATGCTCTTATCTGTATTTAACAGTAATAATCTCGCATAATCCATTTTTTTCTTTCTTAAATATTTTGTTATTTCTATCTTCTCTGCTTTTAAAAATGCCATTTTCAACTGATACCTGCTAATATTCAAAGTTTCACATAATTCTTTTACGGAAGGTAATTCTGCTATTTTATAATTTTCCAGAACGGCTTTTGTTCTGTCAATTATAATTTTATTTGTTTTTTCAGGATTTTTATACTGTAAAATAAAAATTGCTGTAATCAACTGAAATACTTTTGATTTTAAAAACAAATAATCACTCATATTTTTTACAGATATATTTTTTATTTCTTCTGACAACAAATCAGTTTCTTCACTTGTTTTTCCGAAACGAAATTCATTAATTTTGAATATATCATTTATATCTTCTTTCCATTTTACAGACTTTTTATTCATTTCTGTAAAGTTTGAAGCCACTTTATCTACATAAATATCAATAGACAGATATTCAAAGTCTTGACTATCTATCCTGTATTTTTTCACTTTGTCATCTATCCTGTGTACTACTACATCACCTTTTTTTACATGATATTTTTTTTCGTATTCATCGTATTCAGAATAGAAAGTACATTCTCCACCTAAACAATACATAATTTCAAAATAATTAACCAAATCTTTCGTAGTTTCAAAAACTTCTTTTACCTTTCCCTTAAAATTTATAATGGACATTTCATATTTGCCTTCAAAATAATATCTTTCAAGTATTCCTTTTAATTCTTTAGATTTTTTATCTGCAATATGATATTTTTCACTAAATTCTTTTTCTTCTTTTCTTATTTCAAAAATTTTCCCTAATATTTTACCATAAAATTCATCTTTTCTTTTTTTCATTCCAATATGTTATTTTAAATTATTATATATAGAATTATACAATAATTAATTACCTTTCTTTAAATTTTTATAATTTATAACAGATCTATGTAATGCATTTTTCTATATTTATTCGGCAACATTCCAAAATAATTTTTAAAGGTTTCCGAAAATTTGCTTGGATTATCATATCCCACTTCATTTGAAATTTCGAGTATACTTTTAGTCGTAGTCAGTAACATTGTTTTTGCATATTCCATTTTCTTTTTTCTTAAATATTTTACTATTTCTACTCCTTCAGCATTTTTAAAGGCTCTTTGTAACTGATATCTGCTTATTTTCATTATTTTACATAAATCTTTTATATTAGGTAATTCCGATATCTGATATTTTTCCAAAATCTTTTTTGCATTTTCTGAAATAATTTCTTCAGTTTCAATAGAATTAAACTGCAAATTCAAAATTAAAATAATAAATTGAAACACTTTTGACTTGAAACTTAAATATTCATTTATGCCGTTTATTGAAATATTCTCTATTTCTCTTGAAATATTTTCTATTTCTTCATTTGTTTTTATAAAATAAACTTCATCACGTTTCAGAATATTTAATATCTTTTCTTTCCACTCATCGGCTTTTTTCCTATTCTTCATTTTTGAAAAATTGGAAATCATTTCATCTAAATAAACATCAATAGATATCATATAAAGATCTTCCGTTTCAATTTCGTATTTTTTTATTCCGTTTACCGCTCTATGAATTATAATATCTCCTTTTTTGAAACTGTATGTTTTCTTCTCTTTCACAAAATTTGATGTAAATGTATATTTACCATTTAAGCAATACATAATTTCAACAAAATTTGTAGAAATAGGAGGATTATTAAGAGTTTCTTTCATTTTTCCATCCAATTTAAAAATAGAAAGCTCATATTCATTATCTAAACGATATCTTTCAAATGTGCCGGTCATATTTTTGGATTTAATTCCTTTAATATAATATTTTTGGCTGAATCCTTTTTCTATTTTTTCTATTTTAAATAATTTACTTAACTGTTCTTCATAAAACTCATTTGTTTTTTTGATATTTTTCATTAGATATTTCAATAGTATTTATTAATTTCTCCTTCCTGTTCACAAAATTGTATTTTTTGTCATAAAGATTTATTAGTTTTGACTATATATATATTTTTATTATACTGAATTTTTTTATTTCTTCTCCTCTAATAATCAAAAAACAATCTTAATTTTAAAAAAATCCAAAATACTAAAACTTTTTTTAAATATTTTTTCTAAATTTATTAGGCAAAATTCCGAAATATTTTTTAAAAGCTTCTGAAAATTTACTCGGATTTTCATAGCCTATTTCATTTGCAATATCAAGTATAGTTTTGTCTGTTGAACTTAAAAGAAATTTCCCATGTTCCATTTTTTTCTTTTGTATATAGTCCGAGATACTTATTCCCTCTATTTTCTTAAATGATGTATGCAGCTGATATCTGCTTATATTCATCATCTTACATAAATCTTTTATCATGGGCATTTCAGATATTGAATATCTTTTTATAATTTCCTTTGTTTTATTTACAATTTCAAGACTGCTCACAGGCATTATTTCTACTAAATTTGTCTGCATATCTAATATCATAGGTAAAAGCTGAAAAATTTTTGCTTTTAAATTTAAGTATTTGTTTATGCTTCTAATTATTGTAATATTTTGAATTTCTTTCATTAAAACTTCTATTTCCATATTCAGTTTTCCATAATAAAAATTCCCGGGTTCAAATATGTTCAAATTTTTCTCTTTCCATTGCTTGATTTTTTCCCACCCTGTTATTTTAAGAAGATTTGAAATTAATTTATCAAGATAAAACTCTATTGTTATAAATTCAAAATTATTTCCCGAAATCTCGTATTTATTAATTTCACTACTTGCCCTTTGAATAAGAAGTTCCCCTTTTTTTAAATAAAAATCTCTTTGTATACCTTCATGAGTTAAAGATAAGAAAGTAGCCTCTCCACCAAAACAATACAGCAGCCTTATATTTTTGTAAGTACCTTTTGGGTTAATAAGTGTCTGTTTTAATTTCCCCATTGTCTTTAATATTATTATTTCGCATTCTTCATCTATACAGTATCTCTCCAAAGTTCCATTTAATATTTCTTTTTTATGATCTTTTATTTTTTGTCCGTTAATCAGATATTTTTCGCCAAGTGACTTTTCAACTTTTTGAACATCAAAAATTTTGTTAATCTGGTTATTAAAAAATTTATCCATTACTCTTCCGTGCTTTATTTTCTCATTCTTTTTTTTCATTCCTTATTCTTTTTCCTTTATACAAAATTCTAATTATTGTTTAAAATTATACTCCATTTTTTTAGGTTTTTCTACTCTTAAAACATAAAATAATCCAAATTAAAAAAATAGTCAATATGTTATTTTTATTATCTTAAAAATTAATTTTTCATTTTTTTAATTTTTTATTATTATAAAATAAAAAACATTATTATTTGTACAATAAAATATGAGGGCAAATACAAATGCCCTCATATTAAAAATATTTTCATTAATGTTGATGACCACATCCACATGTTTTTTTCATATCAAGTACCATACGTCCCTGTATTTTTCCTTCTTCCATTTCCTTAAATACTTCAGGAGCTTCTTCCAGTGCTCTTTTTTGAACCACAGGAACAACTTTTCCTTCAGCACCGAATTGGAATGCTTCTTCCAAATCTTTTCTCGTTCCTACTAATGAGCCGATAACTTCTATTCCATCAAGAACTGTTTTTACAATCGGTAAATCCATTGTTTCTGACGGCAATCCTACTGCAACAACTTTTCCTGCTGCACGAACTGAATCAATTGCCTGATTGAATGCAACTTTGGATACTGCTGTGACTACTGCCGCATGTGCTCCTCCATTTGACATTTTCTTGATTTCAGCTGCAGGGTCCGCAACATTTTTACCATTAATAATATAATCAGCTCCTACTTCTTTTGCCAATTTCAGTTTGTCATCATTAATATCTATAGCTATAACATGAGCATTAAATACATGTTTTGCATATTGGATAGCAAGATTTCCCAATCCTCCGCATCCATAAATAGCAATCCATTGTCCCGGCTTTACATCCGAAACTTTTATCGCTTTATAACATGTCACTCCTGCACAAGTTATACTGCTTGCTTGAGCCGGGTCTAATCCTTCAGGTACTTTTACCGCATAATCGGCCGTTACAAGACAATACTCCGCCATTCCTCCATCAACTGAATATCCCGCATTTTTCACTGTTCTACAAAGAGTTTCTCTACCCGTAGTACAATATTCACATACTCCGCATCCTTCAAAAAACCATGCAATACTTACTCTGTCACCAATTTTTAATGTCGTTACATCCGGAGATACCTCTTTTACTATTCCTATTCCTTCATGTCCTAAAATTCTTCCGGGAACTTTTCCGAAATCTCCATTCGCCACATGTAAATCAGTATGACATACTCCACAGTATTCCACTTCAACCAATGCTTCTCCCGGTCCCACCTTCGGTATTTCTCTTTCAACTATCTGAACTTCCCCTGTACCTTTTTCATTTACAACTACGGCTTTCATATCTGTTCCTCCTCAATAAATATAATTTAATTTAATTAAATAATATATGTTAACTTATTATTTACCTACTTCAGTTATTCTTAATTATCCTTTTTATATAAAATAATTGCTATAAACAGAGGTTTTTTGTGATTTCAAATCATTCGTTTGAATATATATTCATATATTATAATTTTACCCCTTTTTTTAAAAAAGGTCAAGTTATTTTTTTCATTATATAATTTTTTTACTTAATTTAAACATCAAATTTTATTTATATTTTGCATTTTACGTTATTTCTAATTTCTTTGAAAAAGATGAGTTATCCTATCTATTCCAAACATCGTAAAAATTTTTTTATTTTTAATATCAAACGAACATTTTAAGCATTTGTAAAATTGAAGTTTAAATATTTTTTAAACTTCTTTATAAAAAATATAAAAAACTGTCAAATTATTTTTTCTGCTTCTAAAAAAATTAAAAAATGGCAATATATTCCTATAAAAAAGGGGAAATCCTTCTATGTTTCTACATAAAATTTCCCATTTTTTATATACATATTTTTAATTCTAACTTTATTTTTTTTACCATTTTTTTCTTTTTCCATAATTTCTTCCTTGTATCTATAAACAGGAGACATTTCCACGTAACCTGTTATAATTGATTTTAATATGTTTTCCGCTTTGGAATCAGCCCTTTGATTTCCTTTTTCATCAAGAATTTTATCTACAGATAAATTTGTCAGGTACAATTCTTCTTTTTCCTTATCATAACGGATTCCGCTACTCAGATATATTTTCCCTTTACTCTTTCCGTCAAGCACAATAATATCATAATCAGTTTCTATAAATATTTTTTCACTTTCAAAATTTATTTTAGGATTTTTCATTGTCAATCGTGCAATTAAAAAATTTTTTATTATGGGAAATTTTTGTTCTGCTCTCTTTTGTATAATTGCTTTCGGTATATGTAAAATTTTATTTTCAAGAAGATCACATGATATTATTCCAAATAAAATCACTATTATAATTACTACTCTTTTTATCAAACTTGTCTTCATTTTTTCCTCCTTAGTATGATATTCTATTTTTAAAATCCCGCTTTGCCGTATATTCCATCTAATTGAAAATACAGTTCAGCGGGAACTTTTCAGAAAATGATAATTTATTTTACCTCATTTTTCTTAGTTTATTTTTATAATTTTATCTGAATATTCTTCAATTTATAAAGTTCATTACAATTTTTTATTTCAAATATTTTTTTAAAAATTTTCCTGTGTGAGATTTTTTGGATTTTACTATTTGCTCCGGAGTTCCTTTGGCTATAATTTGACCTCCTCTGTATCCCCCTTCAGGGCCCACATCTATTATATAATCGGCAAATTTTATTACATCGAGGTTATGTTCTATTACTAATACCGTATTCCCTTTTTCTACCAATCGATCCAATACAATAAGTAATTTCCTTATATCCTCAAAATGAAGTCCCGTTGTAGGCTCATCAAGAATATAAATAGTATTTCCTCTTGATATTTTTGATAATTCAGTTGCCAATTTTATCCTTTGAGCTTCTCCTCCTGATAAAGTGGTAGCAGGCTGCCCAAGTTTAATGTAATTCATTCCCACATCTATCAATGTTTGAAGCTTTCTTTCCAGACTTGGAACAGCTTTAAAAAACTCATAAGCTTCTTCTACTGACATATCGAGGATTTCTGATATACTTTTTCCTTTATAATGCACTTCCAACGTTTCTCTATTGTATCTTTTACCTTTACACACTTCACATTCTACATATACGTCAGGGAGAAAATTCATTTCTATTTTATTTATCCCTGCTCCTCCGCATGCTTCACACCTTCCTCCTTTTACATTAAACGAGAATCTTCCCTTACTGTATCCACGCACTTGTGCATCTTTCGTTTGTGCAAATAAATCCCTTATATCATCAAATATTTTTGTATATGTTGCAGTATTTGACCTTGGAGTTCTTCCGATAGGAGATTGATCGATATCTATGACTTTTTCCAGATTTTCCAAACCTTCTATTCCTCCATTTTCAAGAGGATAAAGTTTCCCTTTATTCAATCTGTTATGAAGCTCAGGAAAAAGTGTCTGATTTATTAATGTAGATTTCCCACTTCCTGATACTCCCGTTACCACAGTAAACACTTCAAGTGGAATATTAATTGTTACATTTTTTAAATTATTCCCTTTGGCATTTTTCAGCTTTATTTCCTTGGATGCTTTTCTCCGTTTTTCAGGTACTTTTATCCCTTCTTTTCCATTCAAATATTTCGCCGTAAGTGACTTCTTATTTTTTAGAACTTGATTCGGAGTTCCTGCTGCTACTATTTCTCCTCCGTATATTCCTGCTCCGGGACCCATATCTATAAGGTAATCCGCTTCTCTCATAGTATCTTCATCATGTTCTACTACAATAAGTGTATTTCCTATATCTTTAAGGTCTTTTAAAGCATCGAGAAGTTTTTCATTATCCCTCTGATGAAGCCCGATACTTGGCTCATCCAAAACATATATTACTCCTGTTAGACGGCTTCCTATCTGGGTTGCCAATCTTATTCTCTGGGATTCTCCTCCTGATAATGTTTTTGTCATTCTTGCCAATGTCAAATAATCAAGTCCGACATTTATCATAAATGAAAGTCTTTCTTTTATTTCTTTTAATATTTCTGTAGCTATTTGTTTCTGTTTTTCCGTAAGCTGTATATTTTCATAAAATTCAAGAGCTTCCGTCACACTTACTTCAGTCAGGTCGATTATGTTTTTGTCATTTATCGTAATTGCAAGCACAACATCTTTCAATCTTTTTCCGCTACATTTTTTACATGTTTTTTCAGTCATATATTTTGCTTCTATTTCTTCTTTTGTAGATTCTGAAGCTGTTTCCCTATAACGTCTTTCAATATTCCTTATAATACCGTCAAACTCTTTTTTACCGTTATAACTGAAACTGTCTCCTGACCATGAAAATTTAAATTGTTTATCACTTCCGTAAAATATAATATTTCTTTCTTCATCTGTAAGTTCAGATACTTTTTTATCCAGATTTATTTTATGTGCTTTTGCCATTGCCTCAAAAAGTTCCCAATTCCAACCTTTCTGATTAGAAGAACCGGGAAATAATATCCCCCCCTCTCTAAGAGAAAGATTTTCATCAACTATAAGTTTATTTTCATCAACTTCAAGGTTAGAACCTAATCCATTACAGGAATCACATGCACCATAAGGAGCATTAAATGAAAAGAGCCTAGGCACAACATCAGGAAATATTACTTCAGGATGCTCGGAACAGGCAAAATTTTCACTGTATTTACTGTCTTTTCCATTTATATTCGTTATAATTTTTCCGTCTGAAAGTCCTCCGGCAGTTTCCACAGCTTCGGTCAATCTGCTCAGAAAGTCTCTATCTTCCTTTTTAATTACAAGTCTGTCTACAACTACTTCAATGTTATGTCTTTTATTTTTATCCAAATCAATATTGTCATTTAAATCAAGTATGTCTCCATTTACTCTTACTCTCTGAAACCCCTTTTTCTGAAGGTTTAAAAATAAATTTTTATGTGTTCCTTTTTTTTCCGTCACAACAGGTGCCATTACTATTAATTTATCTTTCTCTTCAGTAGTGGCAAGTACATTGTCCACAATTTCCTGTAATGACTGCTTTTCTACTTTCTGACCGCAAACAGGGCAATGTGCTTCACCTATGTGTGCCCACAAAAGTCTCATATAATCATATATTTCTGTCATTGTACCTACTGTGGATCTCGGATTTTTAGATACACTTTTCTGTTCTATGGAAATAGCGGGAGAAAGTCCTTCTATACTATCAAGTTCAGGCTTCTGCATCTGCCCTATAAACTGTCTTGCATAAGCCGACAGACTTTCAACATATCTTCTCTGTCCTTCCGAATATATAGTATCAAAAGCAAGGGAAGATTTACCGCTTCCTGATACCCCTGTTATTACTACAAACTGATTTTTAGGTATTTCAATATCAACATTTTTTAAATTGTGTTCTCTTGCTCCCGTTATTTTAATTTTATCGTTCATATGATTTTATTTCCTTTTTATAATTTATTTATTCAATACGGATATTATTAATTTATTTTATTTATCTTTCGGTAACTTGTTTATTTTTTCAAAAAATATAGATTTTCATTATTTTTCCTCATTTTTATTCTTTCATATATCAGACACATTCCTATTTCCCTTTATCTTGAAATTCAGGTTTTACAGCATTTTTATAAGGATCATAATTATTCAGTTTGCACATAAATTCCTTTAAAAAAGAAATTTTATTTTCGCTATTCCACTGAATTAAAGACATTCCTGAAAATTCTTCACATTTTCCGTCATTTTTCATTATACATTTAAAATACCATTCTATGACAGTTTGACTTCCTTTATGGAAAAACTGTTTTATTTCCCATTTAAGCACATCTGCACGTGTATTCCATTCATAAAACCAAAGTTTTATTTTTTCTTTTCCTTTATATTCAGGTCCCCAGCTTTCAGTATAAATAACATCATCTGAAAAAATTTTATCTATTCCTGTATCTTTCTTATGAAGCCACATATCAAACCACAGTTTTATAATTCTTTCTTTTTCTTCCATAATTTCACTTCATTTATACTAATAATGACTCCTTTTTCATAATATTGAATATATGTCTAAATATTAACAGTGCAATAACTAAGGTTTCAAAATTATATATAGAAATATTTCCTTTGTCTGAACACTCACTTATTATATTACTGATAAAATATATTGCATAAATTATAACATCCTTTATTTTCAATTTATAATTTGTAATATTTATATATAAATACTACAAATTAAAAAAACTAAAAAATAACTAATCCCGTCAGTGTTTCTTTTCCGATAATATTCAGAGAAATTAAAAATATTCAGTTTCTCCTGGATTTTTATAACTTTCTGGCTATTCTATTTTCTCTACTTTTTTGATTTTCTTTTATTATAATTATTTTAAAATCTTTATTAGCTAAAGTAATATTCCATTAAAATCTATTTTTTAATTTCATATTTTTCAGATTTCAGTTTATTTTCGGCAATATTTTAATATAAATTTATTTTCTAATCTAGTTTTTTAAAACAAAAATAAATAAGAAGTTATTTTACTACCTGCAATTTTCTGTAATTATAAAATACTGCTTTCACTAAATCATATTCAAAAGGAGAATTTAAATCCCCATATCTGAAATCTACCAAAGATCGTGCATTAAGTCCTGTTACTACAGGTCTTGTAAATCCATATACATTTTTATCAAATACACCTGTATCAAAAAACAGTTCTTTTTCAGCAGCTTTTCTTGCAGCTCCTTCCATTAAAGTATCAGGTACACTTCCTACAACATCTCTGACTGTACTTGGACCAATTACAGGCAATACAACATAAGACCCTGTCGGAACCCCGTAATATCCTAATGTATCTCCCATCGTTTCCCAATCTTTTTTTATACCTATTTTTGAAGCAACATCGGCTGTTCCCAATATCCCTACTGTAGAATTTACTACAAATCTTCCAAGTGCGTTAAATGCTTTTTTCGGTCTCAACTGTAGCAGTGAATTTACAACTGTAGGAATTTCCTTAAAATTATTATAAAAATTTGCTATCCCTTTTCTAACCGGTTTCGGAATTACCGCCTGATATACCCTCGAAACGGGATATGCCACTTTTTTATCAAACTGTGTATTAAAAGCATACATTCTTCTATTAAAAGGTTCAAAAGAATCGTTTATTGTCATTAAATCAAACACTTTATCAGAAATAATATATTCTTCATTAAGCATATCTATATTACTGGCAATAATTCCGTATTCATCTTTATCAATAAGTATATAACTGTTATGCTCTTTATCTTTATTCTTTTTATTGTATTTTATATTATTCTTTTTCACCTTATCTATACTTTTTCCCGGCTTCTCAATAATATTTCCGTCTGTAAACTTAACAAATGTATCATCACTTAATTCATTTTCAATCATCTGCATTAATGCATTATTTTTTTCAGTATAAGGAATGAGAGCTTCAGGTTTTGCGGCTTCACAAATTCCCGCTGCTGTAATCAAAAGAGCTAACATAAATAACTTGTTCTTTTTATTTTTCATATTTAATTTTCCTCCAATTTATCTACCATTAATTTAGCAACATCTCTATGCCACAATACTCCTGTATGTCCTCCGTGAGGTATTATCACTTTGTTTTTAAAATGTTTATCAATGTATCCCAATTCTCCTTCATTCATCAGTATATCATCTTTTGATGTTATAAATATTATTTTTTCACTATTATTCACTATAAAATCATGGCTGTTATCCAAACTGAAGTCTTTTACAAACTGCTCCATTGTCAAATCAGGATATTTGTATTTTTTCAAATATGGATATAAAATTTCTCTGGAATACTCATCAAAAGATACTGATAATCCTTCATGAAATTCCTTTGTTACTGAATCAAATCTTTTATATGTTTTTTTATCTGACAGTCTTCCCGTTGATTTATTTCCACTGAATACTTCTCCTGCAAATGTCATATTTGCTGAATAAAATCTGAACAGAAGCCCTGTCAACGCTTCAAAATCGCTATCGGTAAGTTTCAGTTTTCCCAAACTTGCAGTCAGATTTGTAAAATCAACATCTTTCAGTTCTACTGTCTTATCGTATATTATTCTACTGAATATTCTATCAAAAAACTTTTCCAATCCCTTAGCATCATATATACCGTTTTTGATTAAATAACTATCCAACTGTTTCGTTGCGGTAAGAATACTCACCGGGGTGTTAAGCAAAAGAGATTTATTTATTTTTATTTTACCTTTTTCTACATCTAACTCCTGAATTAACAGTGACTGAAACCCACCCAAACTATAGCCTCCGATATTTATTTTACTTATTTTCATTCCTGATTTTTTTTCTTCTGCTATGGCTTTTACCATCAATTCATACAAATGAGGAACTTCATCTTTTACATAGCCTGCATAGTTATTTTTACTTTGACTTACTATATAAGGCATTGTACTTGTAGAGCTGAATGCTATGACATTATACCCTCTTTCATAAAAAACGTTAGCTATATACATGGACAATCCACTGTTATACAATGATCCTGTTCCTGAAATGAGGAGCATTAAAGGAGCCTCTTTCTTCTGTTTCCATATACCGTATTCATAATCGCCCCATTGTCTCAATATAGAAGGAATTCTCTTATTTGACTTAAATTTTTTAACTTGAGGACCTTTCGGATTCTTAAGTTTATGCCATTGCTCACTCGGTGTACCTAAAACTGTAGACATTATTGCATTGCCTTTATAAGGATAATCTTCAGCAATTTTAGATACATCAGTTTCATCAGCCTTTCCCATAACTGAAAAAATGGCAACTGTTACAATTAATAATATTTTTCTTAACATTTTTTCTCCTTTCGATTTTTACATACTTATACATCTACTGAAATTATTCTTGATTCTCCTATTTCCTTATTCATTGTAACTCCGTATAATCTGTGAGAACCTTTCATAGTTTCCTTATTATGGGTTATAAGTATAAATTGAGATTTTTCTATAAATTTGTTTAAAAGTTTTACAATTTTTTTCGTATTTTCTTCATCCAATGCAGCTTCTATTTCATCAAAAAATGTGAACGGACTCGGTTTAAACATAAATATCGCCATTATAAAAGATACCGCCAACATCGACTTTTCTCCTCCCGACAATAAGAGGAGAGTCTGCTCGGGTTTGTTTTTATACTTTACACTTAATTCCAATCCTGTTTCGAGCATATTTTCATCATTCAGCAACCTTATAGCCCCTTTAGCTCCATTTAATATTGTCTTACACATATATTCAAAATTTTTATTAATTTCTTGAAATGCTGTAGAAAATTTTTCAATTATTTCATTTTCAATATCTTTTATTAATGTAAGAAGAGATTCTCTGCTTTCGATCAAATCCCTTTTCTGATCCGACAATTCATTATATCTCTTACTTTCCCTTTCATATTCGTCAATTGCTCCGAGATTTACACTTCCTATTTCCATTCTGCTTTTTTCATTCATGGAAAGTTTTCTTTTTATTGCCTGCATTTCAACTTCATTTTCAATTTTTTTATATTCAACATTCTGGAAAATATGAGGATTTTCAATATTTTCAAATTCAGTATTTAAATATTCCAGATCCTTTTCCGTTTTTGTGAAATTTTCCGATAATTTTTCATATTCACTTTTTTTAGCGATCATTTTTACTTCAATATCTTTAATTTCTTTTATGAAATTTCTTTCTATCGTTTCATATTCTTTGATGTTTTTTTCAAAATCTCTTATTCTTTCATTCAGTTTTTCATTTTCATCATTTTTTTTTCTGATTTCTTCTTCTCTTTCGGCAATTTTCTTTTCAAAATCTATTTTCAGAATTTCCCTTTTTGTCTCAAATTCACTTAAATCTGTCTGTTCATTTATAAGTTTAGTGTAATCTTTCTCTATTTCCTTATATCTTAACTTGTTATTATCCGTACGAACTTTAAGTATTTCATATTCTTTATCCAGTTCACTTAGCTCTTTCATATATATTGTCAGATTTTCAGATTTTTCAAGTTTATTATTTAATCCTTCTATTTTTAAATTATTTTCTGTAATCTCTTGCCGGATTTTTTCCATAATGTTTTCATTTTCAATTATTTTTTTATTCTTCAATTTTATAAAATCTTCATTTTCAGTTATTTCATAAGTAAGTGTGTCTATTTCTCTTTTTTTCCTGTTAAAATTTGATGTAAAACTGTCATACTCTTCAAAAAATTCTTTATATTCATTATCAAAAAGCCTGTATTCGGCTTCTTTTTCCTTTCTCTTTGCTTCTCCCTGTTTCAGCCTTTCATCTGTCTTTGCCGCTTCATTTTCTATCCTTTGCTGCTCTTTTCTGATAATCTCCATACTTTCAGTAATTAAATTCAGTTCTTTTTTTCTTTCCAACAGTTCGTCTTTTCCTTTTACGGAATGTCCTCCTGTCATTCTTCCTCTCGAAGTTATTATATCTCCTTCAAGAGTTACAATTCTATCATTGTATCCTTCACGCAAAAGTTTTGTTCCTGTTTCAAGATTTTTTACAACCAATGAATTTCCATAAACAAAATGTATTATTTTTTCTATACTTTTATCATATGTTACAATATTTCTCGCAAAATCTATAACTCCCTCTTTTTTAGGAAGATTATCATTCACTTTAAAAGTTTTTATTCCTTCTACAGGTAAAAAAGATGCTCTTCCTATTTTTCTGATTTTCAGCTCTTCAATACATTTTTTACCAATTTCAATATTTGTAACTACTATATCCTGAAAATATCCTCCTGACAGCGTCTGAATCGCATCTTCATATCCTGACGGAATATTTATCAGATTTACAAAGGCCCCTATTACTCCGTCTATTTTTTTATTTAATATATATTTTGTACTTTTGACAAATGTCTCATTTTTTTCAATTATATTAATATTTGCTCGTTTTTTTGCATTTAGATTTTCATATTTATAGCTCAGTTCATTTTTTTCTTTATTCAATCCGTTATATTTTTTATGTAAAACTTCAATTACAGTATTTATATCCCGTATTTCATTTTCTACTGCATTTCTTTTATTTTCTTTTTCAATTTTCTTTTTTTCAAACTCACCTTTTTTTTCATTGATAGTATTAAATTCAGTTTCAACTTTATTTTTTTCATCTTCCAGACGTTTATTAGTATTTTCAGCAGTAAATATTCTTTTTTTTAAGTCTTCATTTTCTCCGGCTGCTTTTATTCTGTCTACTTCCAAATCTCTGTTTTTTTGAGTTTTTTCCTTTAATTCGATTAAAATGGAATCTGTTTTATTTTTAAGCTGTGTCACTTTTTCATCAGCTTCATTTTTTTCTTTTTCCTTTTTCAAAAGAGCATCTGTTATTTTATCCATTTCTTTCTTAGATTCATTTAATATTTCAATTTTTTCTACAATATCCTTTTCTATAACATCTTTTCTTTTCCGCTTTTCATTAGCTTCGGTTTCCAAGTTGGAATATTTATTTTTCAATTCTGCATACTCATTTTTAATATTTTCTATTTCCTTGTAAATATCAAAATTTTTATTTTTCTCATCTTCAAGTTTTTCATAAAATTTTTCTCGTTGTTCATTTATATCTTGAAGTTCTTTCTGTTTTACATTAAATTTTTTCTGAACTTCCTCTATAATATTTTTTAACTCTTCTCTTTCCAATGAATATTTTTCCATTGCATTTTTTTTCTCATTTATATTGTATTCCAAAATCATGAGTTTATGAAGTTCAATTTTTTCAGTATACGTCTTGAAAAGTCTGGCTTTCATTCCTTCATCTTTCAGATACTTTACTCTTGTTTCCAAATCTTTTTCTACATAAGTTATTTTTTCTATTTCATTTTTTACTTCTTTCAGTTTTTTTTCGGAATCCTCTTTTTCAATTTTTGCCCTTTTAACTCCTGCCGCTTCTTCTATAATTTCTTTCAGTTCCTTAGGATTGGAACTTATTATCCTTTCCACACGCCCCTGTCCGATTATGGAATATGCCTGCTTTCCGATTCCTGTATCCATAAAAAGATTATTTATATCTTTCAACCTTGCTTTTCTATTATTTATGAAATATTCGTTTTCTCCGTTTTTATATATTCTTCTCGTAATTTTTACTTCCGAAAAATCAATATCCAGATATTTATCCTCATTTTCAATAATAAGACTTACTTCAGCCATGGATTTTGCCTTTTTATTCTTGCCTCCGGAGAAAATAACATCAGAACTTTCCTTTGCTCTTATGTTTTTATAGCTCTGTTCTCCCAACACCCATAAAATAGCGTCTAAAATATTACTTTTTCCGCTTCCGTTAGGTCCGACTATAGATGTTATCCCTCTATTAAATTCTACAACAGTCTTATCTGCAAATGATTTAAACCCTGAAAGCTCTAACGCCTTTAAATGCATTTTTCCTCCAATTTTATTTCTTTTGTTCCTATATATCGGGACAAATTATAAATTAAGAAATATATAACTTATTAATTTTATTCCATTCTTTTATCTTTAAAATAAATTTTTTAAACAGTAAATATCTTATTTTAAAAAATTACTCAAAAGTTATAAAATACACTGATTTAATTTTTTTATAAAAACATATACTGCTTACAGTTAAAGAACTGTTTTAATTTATGAAAAAGATTTTTATAAAATTCAATTTATAATAAAGTCCCGATTTATTGTATTTTTAAAATTATATTTTTAGATTATTTAGGATCGTATTCTGCATATTCTTTTAAGCCTTTATCCAGAGAATATCTATAATTCCATGAAGTATTTGCTTTCAAAAGAGTATTGTCAAGTCTTGAATCTCTAATGTCCCCTTTTCTTGGCTCTCTATAATTTGCTTCCTTTTCATATCCAAGATATTTTTTCATATAACCGAAAAGTTCGTTCACTGATGTCTTTTCATTTGTTGAGACATTAAGAGTAATGTTTTTTACATTTTCCACAGCACATAAATAATTTGCTTCAGCTACGTCTTTTACATATATGAAATCCCTTGTTTGTTCACCGTCACCATCTATAAATACATCTTGATCGGCTCTTATCCTGTCATTGAATATAGATACTACTCCGGCCTCTCCATGTGCACTTTGTCTAGGTCCGTAAACATTGGAATACCTGAATATGACATAATCCAGTCCAAAAAGTTCATTATACATTCTTATATAATGTTCTCCGAAAACTTTTGTAAGTCCGTAAGGAGCAAGAGGGGCTATTTTTGAATTTTCTGATGAAACACTTGATTCAGGTATTCCATATGCTGCCGCAGTTCCTGCAAATAATATTTTTTCTACATTGTACTTTTTACACATATCAAGGACATTAATAAGTCCCAGTACATTTTCATCAGCATCATAATAGACATTTTCCACTGATACGGATACACTTACTTGTGCTGCTTCATGAAATACATAACTTATCCCTTTATTTTCCTCAAAAACTTTGTCAAGTTTTTCTCTATCTCGAATATCAGCTTCATAAAATTTTACATTTTTTAAATGAAAAATATTTTCCTTTTTTCCTCCGATTAAATTATCGACTATTATTATTTCATAATTCTCCCTGTCAAATCTTTCAGCAATGTGAGAACCTATAAAACCTGCTCCCCCTGTTATCAGTATTTTCTTTTCCATGTTTCTTTTTACCTTCCTTTTCCAAAAATCACTATTGTAATAGTTTTCAACAACACTTTCATATCAAATAATATGTCATGGTGTTTTATATAATATAAATCATACTGAAGCTTTCTATATGCATCTTCCACGCTTGCTCCATAAGGATAGAGTACTTGTGCCCATCCTGTAAGTCCGGGTTTTACAGTATGTCTTAAATTATAATAAGGAATTTCCTTTTCCAGCTGCTGTATAAAAAATTCTCTTTCGGGTCTCGGACCTACAAAACTCATTTCTCCTCTAAGAACATTCCATAACTGGGGCAGTTCATCTATCCTTGTTTTTCTCATTATTTTCCCGAACCTTGTAACTCTGTTGTCATTTTTAGTGGCCCATTTAGGTCCGTCTTTTTCAGCATCTGTAGTCATTGAACGGAATTTCACTATATTAAATTTTTTATTCCCTTCTCCTATTCTTTCTTGAATAAAGAATATTGGACCTCTTGATTCTAGCTTTACTATTATTGCAGCTGTTAACATTATCGGAGCAACACATATTCCTATAAGTAAAGCAAAAAATAAATCAAGAAGTCTTTTTGCTTTTAAGTTAAAATTATTATGATATATTTCAAATCCTGCATTTTCCAAAAACCATTTCGGACTTAAATGAGAAATTGGCAGTTTATTTTCATATGTTTCATAAAATTCGAGATAATTATAATACTGCAAACCTCCTAATTTATATTGGAGAAGTCTGTCAACAAGTTTAGGATCTACAAGAAGATTTTCAGTAAAATCCACTATTATATTAGGTTTTTTGACTTCACATATTTTTAAAATAGCTTTTTCAAGATCTTCCGTATTTCCTTTTAAAAATCCTATAAGTTTGTATTGTCCGTCATTTTCTATACTTTTTTTCAAGTCGTCAGTATAGTCATTTTCACCTATAAATACAATTTTCTGTTTTTCCACTATTCCCATTATTACTACATATCTAAATACAATCTGAAATATGGAAATCGTTCCAAAAAGTATAATTCCTTCATTTAAGCTGAATATTTTGGCAAATGTCGTTATGAACATAAGCATAAAATTTATTACAATTACTGTTGCCATATCACGAAGTCTGTATCTACTTGCAGTAACATTGTATACATTAGCAATATAATAAGCTATCAGTGCCGTAACAATTATTATTGCATTTCTAAAACCAAGACCTCTGTTTATTAAAAACAGTCCTATGAAATACACTGCCACGGTTAAAAAACCGAATAAATATGAAAAATTTCTCCTTACTCCACTCACTGCCATTTTTATCTTCCTTCTTTAATTATTTTATTATCAGTTTACTCAAAGTTTACGTTCTGCCAGGCTAAATCTTAATTTTGAAAGCTTTAATATCATAAATCCGATTATATATGAAATAGCTGCAGTTACAAAAAATACAATTATTATATAAAAAGGATAGTCCAATCTGTTTCTTATATTTGTTTTTTCCTGAAAATAGGATATAATCATCGGATGTATTAAATATACATCCAATGTTATAAGTGATAATGTAGATACAAATCTCCTTATGCCATATATAATTTCAGATTTTTTACCTTTATCATTATCATCGTTATGAGAAAATTTCATTATTAATCCATAAAGAAATACAGACTGAAAAAATACTCCTATTGAATGATAATTATAGAAAAAATCTATAAATGCTCCATTTTTTACTGTAAAAAAATACGAAAGCCATATGCTTAAACTTAAAAAAAACAAATATCCCAAAAATAAAAATATTTTATTCAGTTTTAAAGGTTTTTCTCCTATCAAATAACCGATAAAAAAATATCCGACATATTGTCCCACAGGACTATAAACCATAAATTTAGTTTTAAAAACAAATTCCAAAAACGGAATAACGATCATAAAAAATGCCCATACACATACAAAATATTTTATATAGCTTTTATGAATATTACTTACTACCTTTCTGAAAAAAGGAGTCATGATATAAATTCCTAAAATCATGTAAATATACCATAAATGATAGAAGATTCCTCCTTTAAAAAGGAGCATTAAAAAATTTTCATTTCCGGAATAGGGCCTGTTCAGGAAAGAAACTTTAAATACATAATAAATCATACTATATATTAGAAATTTCGGTATTATTTTTACAAATCTCTTTTTAAAAAATATCCCCACAGGCTCATCTTTTCTTAAAAGTAAATAACCGCTGACCATCACAAATACAGGAACACATACTCTGCTGACCGAATTTATAACATTTGACAGCATCCAATCCTTCATCGATACTCCTTTTCCATACATAAACAGCTCTCCTGCAACAATATGAATTAAAATTACTCCGACCACTGCAATACTTTTTAAAATATCCAAATTATAAAATTTTTCATAATTATTGATTTTATGTTCCATTGATATACTCCTTTTAACGGTTTTACTAAAAGTTTATTTAGTTTTCTTAAGTGCAGTAACTGCATAATTTATAAAATAATAACAAGACTTCAAAAGTGAAAGTTTTTCCACTTCTCTATATATTTTCCATCGCACTTTGGCAGCTTCTATTTTATTACTTGATCTTGAATTATCCAATACTCTGTAAAACCCCAGATTTTCTTCAAGACCATGTATTTTCCCTGTCTCTTTTACAATTTCAAGCCAAAGAACATAATCTTCATTTTTATCTCTTTCCTTAAAATATCTTTTTCCTAATTTTTCAGTATCCACCATCACTGTCAGACAACCTAAATAATTATTTTTGAGCAAATCATTATAACTTATTTCTTTTTTTATCTTTATTTCATTTATATGTTTTCCACTCTCACTTATTCTTGTATATCCTGTACAACTTATTCCTATATTTTTTTCTTTCATAAATACAATCTGTTTTTGAAGTTTATCTGATGTCCAGTAATCATCCGCATCAAGAAAAGCTATGTATTGACCGTCAGCAATATCAATAAGTGTATTTCTTCCTTTTACTACACCTACATTAATTTCAGAATTTATTATTTTTATCCTTTTATCTTTTTCTGAATATACTTTTACGGCTTCATAACTGCCGTCACTTGAATTATCATTTATTATAAGCATTTCCCAGTTTTCATATGTTTGGGATATTACTGATTCCACAGTCTGTTTTATAAATTTTTCTGCATTGTACATAGGTGTAATTATTGACACTTTATCTCTGATCATTTTTTTCTCCGATTTTTGATAAAATTAATTCAAATACTCTTTTACAATTTTCCTTATCCGTATATTTTAAAAATTTTTCTTTCAGCTCTTCAGATTTTTTCAATGTTTCTTTATCATATCTAAAATCATTTTCAGAAATTTCTATTATTTTTTGAACACACTTCTCTATAGTATAAACTCCCAATCCGAATAAATCTTTATCCAAATCCACATAAGAGCCCACTTTTTCAGTATATTCTTTTTTATCAAACTGAAAAAATACCACAGGTTTATTCAAATAATAAAAATCATAAGCCACACTTGAATAGTCAGTAATCAAAATTTCAGATTTCATTAATTCCTTTGTAATTTCAGCCTCTTTAGGAAGAAGATTTACATTTTCCCTTAATTTTATACTCCCGAAATTCCCTAAATAATTATGCATCAGCTGATGAATATATAGATTAAGGGTTATTTCCTTTTTTTCAAGAAAATCATTTAGTTTTTCATCTGTAATAAGTCCTATTATGTTTTTAAAATATTTCGTGTCTTCTATTTTATCCTTTTCAGCTTTAATCCAGTTCCGCCATGTAGGCATAAACAGTATTTCTTTTTTTTCAATTTCCGTATTATAAAGCTTATCATATCTCGGATAACCTGTAACAAATATTTTTTCTTCATCAATATTCCACCAACTGTCTCTCTTTATAATTTTTTCATATTCCGAATCGCATATGTTAATATCATAAGAACGAACAAGTTCTTCAGCTATTTTTTCAGTTTTCCTGTTCATTGCCATTCTTACTTTAAAGCCTACTGTTCCATGATTAAGAAACACCTTCAAAGGTTTATAATGAAATCTGTTTATTATGGGAATAACAAACAGGTAAGGCACTATATCTGCTGAAATCGAATGGGAAAAAAGTACGACTTCCGCATTCATAAAATACAGATATGCTTTTACACTCCCTTTAACAAGTTTTTTTCCGGGTATGAAATTAAATACCGGAGACTTTATATTTGCTATCCAAAATGTTTCTATTTCATTTTTGCTTCTCAAATATTCATACATTGCTCTTCCGTTATCTGCATACAACTCTCCCGCATTTCCACCTACAAGCCATATCTTCCTGTTTTTAAATTTATTTTTTGTAAAAGGATAAACCAGAAAAGCTATCATCATATTTATAAGACATTTTATTTTATCCATTTTTCACATAGCTGAAACTATCGCTATTTTCTCCTTTCCATACATGTAAAAATATTATGTTACATTAAATATAAACTATCTTTTGCATCTATTATATTCAAAAATATTATATCAATATCTAACCTTGACATTTATACCGGCTATATCCCCTTATTCTTCCCTTAAATACTATTCTGTGATATCTTCTGTTTTTAGTAATCAGCATTCCCCCTACATTTCTGAACAGTCTTTTCCATAATTTAAAAATATATAGGAAATTTTTTCTGCACTTTACTTCTTTTTTTACTAATGCCCCATATCCGAGAGCATACTTATATGCTTTTTCCAAATCACCATAATTTCCTTTTTTAGCAGGATGATAAATTATATCTTGAGCAAAATAATTCCCTTTAAATCCTTTATGAAGTAAAGTAAGTACATAATCAGTCTCCTCTCCACTCCCGAAATACGCCCCTGTTCCTAAATTTTCATCAAATAGGATAATATCCTCTAATGTATAATTTACAAAAAAAGTAATAGATTTTACTGTATGTTCTATATTATTTACTGTAAGCTCCATATCATTTTCAAACATTATCCCTGTTCCATAATCCTTATCTCTTTCAAGCGTTCTGCATGAATAAATCCTTTTATCTGCATTTCCTTTAAAAAATGAAACAACTTTTTCAAGAGTCTCTTCTTTATATTCACAGTCATCATCAGGAAATCCCACAATGTCCCCCTCCATCATGATTAATCCTTTATTTCTATTTAAGCTCAGTCCTTTCTGTTCACTTTTCATATATTTTATTTCAAAGAAATTCTCGTATTTTTTTATAATTTCGAAAGCTTCCGAACCTTGATTCTGATCAATTATTATGAGTTCAAAATTTTTATATGTCTGATTTTCCAAACTTTTCAAAAATAAATCCAGTTCTTCAGTAACATTTATTGTAGGCATTATCAATGAAACTTTCACTTAAAACCACTCCTTCTAATTTATTCATACTTTTTCTTTTTCAGCTATTTATGTTATATTTCGGCATTATATAAATTTCAATTTTCCAAATTAAGTTTTATTTGACATTATAACATAAAATGTTGTTATTTTCCATATGATTTGAATGTTGGATTTTTATTCCATATTTTCTTCCAGTATTCAAAACTTTCCGAAAAAATATAAAACCATAATAAATGGAAAAACTGCTGTCTAAATAGAAGAAGTTCCTAATTTTTCAAGCATAATGAATATTCTACAGTGAGAATTAAAAATTTTTTGGTAGAGAAAATATAAAGATGACAATAATCCTTCACAAATAAAAACAGTTTTTATTTCTCTATACCAATTCACATCTTTTCTAACATCAAAATTTTTATAGAATCCAAAACATAAAAAATAAAACTCTTCTCTACTAAAAAAAAGAAAACCTTATACTTTGTTTATAAGATTTTCATTTTATAGATTATTTTAAATATATATTTTAATCTTTTAAAATTCCTTGATATTCAAAACTTTCCGAAAAAATATAAAACTATAATAAATAGAAAAACTGCTGTCTGAATAGAAGAAGTTTCTAATTTTCCAAACATAATAAATATTTTTGAAAGTTAAAAAATTTTAAGCCGATAACAGGTGTGTGAGAGCGGCAATGAATCCTCATAGAAAAAATAATTTTTATTTTCTCTTATTATAATCATCTTCTATTTCTTTTTTCCAAGTATCTTTCAATTCTTTACCTGAACGTATTTCCATAATTGCTTCATTTAAAACTTCATAATTCTTTTTTGTACCGTGACTGTCAGATTTATAATTTACTGCCCTTGAAGGCTCAATACCAAAATTTCCGGCGGTTCCGATTGCATCTATATTTGCTCCTAAAAATAAAAATTCCCATTTATCTTTACTTTTCTGAGTTTCAATTAATTTTTTTACAACTTCAGCTGAATATTCCTTACTTGCATTTTCCATTCCGTCAGTAACTATAATAAATAATATTTTTTTAGCTTTTTCTTTATTACGGAGTTTATTCTGATTGGATTTTACTTGAGAAATTGTTTTTCCTATAGCATCAAGAAGAGCTGTGCCGCCTCTTACATAATAATCTTTATCTGTTATATGTTTCATTTCTGAAATAGCTATCCTGTTATGAAGAAGCTCATATTTATCGTCAAACAATACAGTTGTAACAAATATCTGTCCATTCGTTTCTTTTTTCTGCTTATCAACCATTGAGTTATACCCACCTATAGTATCTGTTTCAAGTCCGGACATGGAACCGCTTCTGTCGAGTATAAATACTAATTCTGTAACATCATTTTTTTTTCCTGTTTTATGAACACTTTTAGAAAATCCTAATATTCCCAAAATAATAAACATTATTATTAAAATTTTTTTCATTGAAATTACCTCCAATATTTTATTGTATTCTAAGTATACATTATAAAAATTAAAGAAAACTGAAAATAAATTTTTTATTGAAATAACTCGAATATTAAAATTCAACTTTTATTTTAATTTTATGTTTATATCATGGTTACAGTTTAATTATATTCTTATCTTAAAGTTATTTTCGTCATTTTAAATTTTTTCCCCTGATATTCAAAATTTTTAAAGCAAATATAAAAGAAAAAGGCCTTCTAAACAAAGTAAATTTAACATTTTTCAAATATAACAAATATTTTTGTGGCCTAAGAAAATTTTGCAGTCAATAGTGAAACGTAAAATCAGCAATAAACTATCACAGAAAAAACTGTTATTTTATATCCACTATACTCATATAAGGCAAATGATCACTTAATTTTGTCCATTCCTGAGTATCATCATTTATAAAAAAGCTTTCCTTTATTTTCCAATTGCCTGACAAATCACCTAAAATATAATCAATCCTCGGATCATCATTGTTCCTTATTCCTGCCTTATCTCCATCCAGATACATATCTTTCCAGTTTTGAGTAATCTGCTTGTAATATTCCGTTGTCGGAAGTATATTCAAATCACCGCTTAAAAACTTTATGTCTCCTTCCACAATTTCGGACATAATTAAAAGTGAATTCAATTCCTCATTTTTGGCTTCCTGTTTATAATCAAGATGAGTGTTTATTATTAATACAGATTTTCCAAAAACTGTTTTTTCTATTTTTGCTGCAATTACTTGTCTTTTTTCAATACCTATAGAAGGTAATTCGTAAGTCTGTATTGTTTCTATAGGATATTTTGAAACAAATGAAATTCCAAATTCTCCTGAATCAAAATCTCTTGATTTCTGGAAATAATAATAATTATATCCCAGTTCATCAGCAATATCTTTAGTTATATCCTTTATATTACTCCTTTTCGTAAATTTATCCACTTCCTGCAATGCTATAAAATCAGGCTTGTATCTTTTTATACTTTGCCCTATTTTAGTACCGTTTGCAAGCCTTCCACCATAAATATTGTAAGTCATTATTCTAAACTCTTTTGCACTTATCGTCAATGTTATAACTATAAATAACAATATCCTTTTTAAGCTTTTTCTCATATCCATTTTTTACCTCTTAAAACTGTTTTTTAAAATTTAGTCCTTCTTTCTTTTATAAAATATCTTGCCGTTATTCTAATTTTTTTTATTATTTTTGAAATTCCTTTAAGATGTTTAGTTTCTAAAAACAGTCTTGCTTTCAGACTTGTCCAGCTTTCATTCCACCAATGTATCCCGTATGTATTCGAAGTTATACATTCTTTTGAGAATTTTTCCTTAAAACCGTAAGGATAAAAATATTTTTTAGGATATATTGTTATTTCTCCTTCCTTCAACAAATTTTCTCTTTTTTCAGTTAAATTATACTTTTTCTCAAATATATAAGTAAATATTTTGGGAATTGTCCATAAAGGTTTTTCCCATATATCTTTTTCATAAAATTCTATCATATCTTTTAAAATTTCACTATGTTTTTCAGTACCGAATATTCCCACACTTATATGTTTTTCATCTTCATACCCTATAAAAAATTTCATTTTTTCATTTTCTATTAGCGAAGTTATATCCTGTATTATTTCCATGTCGGTATCTACATATACTCCCGAGTGCTCATACATATAATGAACTCTTATATAGTCGGACATATATGCCCACAATTTTCTTTCACTGCATTCTCTGAAAAAACTGTTTTTTTTCAAATGAAAATCCATATCGAAATTCTTTTCATTTATTTCAATTATTTCAAAATCAGGAAGATTTTTCTGCCATGATTTCAGACATTTATAAAATATATCAGGCTTCGGGGCATTCCCTATCCATACATAATAAATCTTTTTTTCTATCATTATATTTTCCCTCTATTTTTCGATACATATAGTCAAAACTGCATATCAGTGTATAAACACTTATTAACATAATCATATTTTTTATAAGAGCTTCTCCGAAAAACGAACCCCTCGGAATATAAAACAAATTCGGTATAAAATAATAGCTTACAAGAAGGAGAAATCTCTTTTTCACGACATATTTTTCATATTTCATTATCGTTATTCCCAACAATATCGAAATAATTATAATCCATAAATATCCCATATCATACATTTCGGCTATATAATTTGAACCTATTCCCTCACCTTTTAAATATGCTGAAGGATTTAACATATATGTCAACCTGTCTGCTAGGGAATTTGTAGTGACCAGAGTTTCAGGCGACTGAGGCTTAAATCCGAATATTCCTTGAAATATGTAAGGATATGGACCGTAGCCGACTATTCTCGATTTAAAGTTTATCGTATACCCCAGTACAAGATAGCTTACTCCTTGAGAAAAAAGAAAATTATACACAGAATTTATCAAATCAAGGGAAAATATTTTTTTGCTTCTTACAGATACGAGCAGCTGAGAAAATATGACCGTAAATCCTACAAGTTTTGTCATTGTTTTCATTTTTATTTTTATTCCGTATACTTTTGCATAATACCACATAATGAAAAGTAACTGTGTAAGAAATATTGCCCTTGCTCCTTTAAATGAATCCAGTAATTTTACCATCAAATATAAAGAAGAAACCGTCATAAATTTCTTTTTGGGAGGGATAGATATAAGAAATATAAGAAATCCTATTGTCATTACGGTTCCCGAACCTTTAGTAAAAAAAGGATATTCTACGCCTTTAAGTATTCCTGTATAATAAGCTTCATAACCTGCCTGTAATATTACTTTCAACTGAATAAACATTTTATAAACCAATGCAGGTAGTGCCATTATAAACAGAAACATTCCAAAATCAGTATATATTTTTCTACTTTCCAATGTTACACGCGATTTCACAGTATTTTCCTTTTCACCTGTTATTCCTATGAAAAAGCCGAGATGAGTAAACAGGAGTACCAACAAAAATATATTTATTATTTCATTTCTAACATCATAAAAAAAATAAAAATTTGCAAACTTCGTAGCCCATCCGAATTCCCTATATCCGACTATATCAAGAAATATTCTCGTAAAATTAAACAGAAACAGTGTATAAAGAAAAATCATATACGAATTAAGCCAATCCAGATAAATCTTTGCAGTGAAAAACATGTAAATATAGACCCCCATCAGCATATATTCCAAAAACTTCATTTCAAAAGCATCATTCGGAAAAACTATGACCGACTTTATAAAAAAGATTAAAAATATAACAAAAATATGTAAAATTAAAAATAATAATTTATCTTTTTTCATTTTTCTCTTACGACTATATAGTCATATCTCCTTTTCTGAATTTTCCGTTGCTTACTTATTTTCTGTTCCGTACCTTTCTCCACATATATATCCCTATAGGTAATCCCAATAATAATGATAACTTTGAATAACATTCTCTGTAAATTTTCTCAAAGGGATAACTCGCTATTTTAGCAAATTTATAATAAACGGCATTATTTAAAATTCTATCTTTTAAAGACATTTTATGTTTGTTTCTCTCATTATGATAAAGTGCCTGCCCTTTAGGATTTCCAAGCAGTAAATTGTTATATTTTGCAGTAAGTCCGTCTTCATGATATTGCTTTATTTCTATTTTTTCATTTATATAAATCATTTTATATTTTTCGGCTATTCTGTTATAAACTGATGCTTCGGTAATAAATTTTTCTCCTTCAAAAACAGGAAATTTATATTTTTTTATTATTTCTGTCCTGAACATTAATCCTTTATCACCTTTTACACTATATTTATTATAAATATCAAACTGTGTTTCAATCATTTTATTATAGGGAAATTCTGTCCCGATGATTTTTCCGTCAGGATATATTGACAAATAACCCATCCCTGCAATTTCATCATTTTTCTCATATTCTTTCCAGTACTCCAATATAATTTCAAGACCATTATTTATATATTTATCATCGGAATCAAGGCATATAAACAATTCTCCTATAGCTTTATCCAAAGCAAAGTTATATGCTCTCTGTTTTCCACCATTTTTTTCATAATAATATTTTATATCCAACTTATTTTCCTGCATAAACTTTTTCACAATTTCATCAGTTCCGTCTGTAGAACCGTCATCCACTATCAACCATTCAAAATTTTTATATGTCTGATTCTGAAGAGACATATACAATTTCCTCAATAATTCTTTTCTATTATATGCCGGAGTAAATACAGTAAATTTTATTTTCATTTTCCACTCTTTCTCTTTTTATTTAACAATTTTCCCTTTTATTTTTAAGATAATATTGATTATTTTAACATACACTTCTTTGTTTATTATTAATTTTGCCACAATCACCAGATATACTATTTTCATAACAAATTTTGTCCAAGTAATTTCATCACTTGAAAGGTAAAATATTACAGGATTTACTATTATAAGAAGATACATAAGAAATTTCCTGTAATTAAAGGATATTTTATATTTTTTCCTTATAACCGCCATTTCCATCATTGCTCTGAACAAAAATGCCAGTAATGTAGTCCATGCTGCAATTATCGGACCTGTTTCAGGAAATTTCGGAATAAATATAAGATTTCCTGCCAAATTAAAAATCATGGCAAATAATGTAAAATAAAAAATATATATACTGTCCTCATAAAAATGAAAAAAATAATCAAGACAATACAATGCCTGTATTACAATTCCTGCAAGTATAAGAGGCATATAATTTATAGCTTTCAAATAACTTTTTGGAAATATAAGGCTTATCCCTTCAGGAGCAAAAAGCTGTGCCAGTACACATACAAATGAAATAATAGCTATAAAATTTTCTACACTTCCTGTAATTTTAGGATTATTTTTATCTTTTTTCATAGCTTCATAAAATTCAGGTGTCCAACTATCTACAAAAGAACCTTTAATCACAGAAAATGCACGCCCTCCTGAAGCTGCAAGAGTATATCCTCCAACAGCTGCAAGAGAAACATAATTTACTAATACAAGCCTGTCACTTAAATTTACAATTTGGTCCGTCAACTCTATAAAAATAAGAGGAATCCCATTTTTTAAAGAATATTTCATATGTTCAGCTTTTAATTTCAGTTTAAATTTCCTGAAATATCCTCTGAAATAATATACCAATATAAGCAAAGAAGACCCGAGATTTGCAACTTGATTTCCAAAAATACCCATTTTTAAATATTTTATAAAATATATAGCAAGTATATAATTGGAAAACAGGCTTAATGTACTCCCAAGCGCTACTTTCATATACATTCTCTTCATTCTAAAAAGTGTAATTCCTAAAGTATTTATAGCATTTATCGAAGCTATTAATATGGCAGTTGTAATTAAAGGACTGTATGTTATTTTATCAAGATTGACAATATATGAAAATAGCTTTTTAGCAGCAGGCGTAAGCATAAATATAAATAATGCTCCATTAAAAAGCATTATAACCAGAAATGACGAGAACATATAACTTCCCATTTCATTTTCATTTTCTTTAAGGTCTACATATTTTTTCATTTGTGCGTTATAAATCCCAAGTCCCAGAATTATAGTAGCCATTGTTGTAACAGAATCGAGTGTTCCCGCTATTCCGAATTCTTCAGGTGTGAGTAACCTTGTTATAATGGGAAGAAATATGAGCGAGCCCATTTTTGTCACAATATTCATAAGAGAATAAACCATTGTTCCTTTTAATAAATTCTTGCTGTCCATACTTCCCTTTCTTTCATAATTTTTTCTGAATTTCACAATACTTTTTCAAACAGGAAAATTATATTTTCTATAAATATATACTATTTAAATTATATAATTGTGAAAATTTTATAAAATTTTGTTTAGCAAAATTCGCCTTATCTCAGTCCTATCAAATCATGAATCCTTATTATCCCGACTACATTTCCATTTTCCACTACGGGTAGGACATTTATCTGACTTTTTCTATTTTCCATAAGATTTAAAGCATCCATTGCCATTGCATCTTTATCAATTGCAATAGGTGTATTTATCATTATATCCTTTGCTTTATATGAAAAAAACTTTTCTTTATGAACCAAAGCCCGTCTTATATCTCCCTCAGTTATTATTCCCTTTAATTTCCCATTTTCTTTCCCCGTTTCCGAGATACAGACTGCTCCCATTTTTTTTTCTGTCAATACAAGCAGTACATTTTCTATTTCAGTATCTTCAGATAAAATAGGAAGTTCATTTCCTGTATGCATCAGATCAGATACAGTCAAAAGAAGTCGTTTTCCCAGACTTCCTCCCGGATGATACTTTGCAAAATCATTTTCCGTAAAGTTTTTCATTTTCATAAGTACTACTGATAAAGCATCACCCATTACAAGAGTAGCTGTAGTTGAGCTCATAGGTGCGGTTCCCAGTTCATTTGCTTCTTTTTCAACCCCGATATCTATAACAAGCTTAGCATGTCTTGCTAAAGCTGAGTTTCTATTCCCCGTAAAAGCTACTATTTCTGCTCCTATTTTTTTTATCGGTGTCATTATACTCAATATTTCATCCGAATTACCGCTATTTGAAATGGCAATGACCACATCTCCGTTATTTATCATTCCCAAATCTCCATGTAATGCTTCGGCTGCATTTACAAAAATAGCGGTTGTTCCCGTTGAGGCCATTGTAGCAGCTATTTTTTTCCCTATAATTCCTGATTTTCCTATTCCCGTAATTACAACTTTATTATTTCTTATACTATTTATCATAACTGCAAGCTTTTCAAGTTCACCATTTATTTTATTTTTAACCTTTTCCAATTCAGAAATTTCAATATCAAAAACATTTCGAGCTTCTTTTAAAATATCCACTTTTTTCCTCCTGCTTCAAAAATTATTTTTTATATTTTTCAATTTTTCCAAGTATTTTCTTTATTTCCTGACTTTTTTCTTTACTACATACAAGTAGTGCATCTTCCGTATTAACTATGACAATATCCTCAAGACCTATTGTCGCTACAATTTTATGTTTTTCCTTATTTATTATTATATTTCCTTCAGATTCTATATCTTCATATTTTTCAGATTTAACAATATTTCCATTTTCATCTTTCGAAAATACATCTTCCAGAGATTTAAAGCTTCCTACATCATTCCATCCAATATCCACCGGAATTACAGATACCAATTTTGTGTGTTCCATAACTCCAAAATCTATAGATATTTTTTCAAATTCGAAAAATTCATTATATATATATTTACTGAGTTTTTCTCCATAAACTTCATCTATATTAATTTCATCTATTTTTTTCTTTATTTTATTAATAACATTTCTATGAGTTTCCATATATTTTTTAATTTCATTCAGTATAAATTCCGTTTTCCAAATAAACATTCCGCTATTCCACAGATAGTTTCCTTTTTCTATATATTTTTCAGCAGTTTCTCTGTTAGGTTTTTCCCTAAAACTTTTTACTTTATAAATTTTAAATTTCCTGTCAGATTTATTTGTGTTTTTCATATATTCAATATATCCGTACCCCGTTTCAGGATAAGACGGCTTTATTCCAAGAGTGACTATAATATCACTTTCAGCCTTTTCAAAAGCAAACTTCAAGCTTTCAAGAAATTCATTTTCACTTTTGATGAGGTGATCTGACGGTAATACTGACATCACACTGTTTTTATACATTTTTTGTATTATTAATGCAGCATATCCTATACATGCCGCCGTATCTCTTGCCATTGGCTCAAAAATTATATTTTTTTCAGGTATTTCAGGCAGTTCTTTTTTTATAATATCCAAATAAGCAATATTTGTAGAAATAAATATTTTTTCCATAGGAATTAATTTTGCAACTCTATCTACCGTTTCCCTTATCATTGTCTTTTCAGATACAAGATCAAGAAACTGTTTCGGTCTTTCATTTGTCGATAAAGGCCAAAATCTGGTTCCGCTTCCTCCTGCCATTATTAATACAACTTTATCCATTTTCTTCTCCTATTAATTTCAAAGTATCTTTTTTTAATAATGTTATTATATCATTTTACGGTTATTTATACTATTAATTTATTTTTTCAACTAAAATTATTTCATATTATTCCCAATCCTCCTGATATTTAAAATTTTTCCGGAAAAATATGAAATTACATTGTTTAGAAAATATCTATCTGAGTATAATAAATTTACTGTTTTTCAAGCATAATAAATATTGTTTAGGAGTTTAAAAATTTTATAATCATTATCGAGTGTATAAAAATGACAATAAGTCCTTTTAAAACCGATTCTTCAGTTTGTTCCGGAAATTCTTTTTCCTTTTTTATTACTATGTCATTTTTATATCTGATATTACAGAACTTATTTCAAAATTCAATTTTTCATATCTTTATATTTATTTTTAAAATTTTCAAATTCTTTTATCTTACTGCTCAATCTTTTAATAAAATCATTTCTATTCTTTACTGCTAAGTTTTTCTTCGTTTTTTATTTCCCAATGTATAATCACTGTCATAATAACTCTTAAAATAACTATTGCTGAAAGTATCATAACTTCATTCCATGTTCTTATTATCACCGTTTTCAGTATTTCCGATCCCAGTTTAAATTCTAGACTAAATGTCAGTGCTTTTGCAAATTCTATCCTTATAATAGAATTATTAATATCAAACTTTGATTTTATAAGATAGTACACAGCCTTTATCGTCGCTATAGCTATAATCATAACTCCTGTCATTTCAAGTGTACCTGTTATATACGGAATAACTTTTTCCATTATATGTCCTATAATCATATTTTTCTCCTTATAATATTATTTTTAAATAAATTATTCCATATCCAACGGCATTTTTTTGTTAGGTGACGGAAATTCATCTTCCAACAATTTTATATCTTCTTGTTCCAGATTTATTTTCAGACAGTTTACTAATTCCTTCATATGTTCGATTTTTGAAGCTTTAGGTATGGAAAGAGTATTTTCCTTGTTTAACATATAACAAAGCAAAACTTGAATCGGAGATATATCGTACTTATTACTTACTTTAAGTACACTATGAGAAGTTAGCAATTTTTTTTTTAGTCTTCCTGCCTGCGCAAGAGGGCAGTATGCCATTGTTATTATATTTTTTAAATCAGTATACGGTTTTAATGAATATTCTATTCCTCTTGAACCAAGATGATATAAAACCTGATTGACGGCACATTTTTTTCCATCAGGGATACTCATCAATTTTTTTATATCATCAATATCCAAATTAGACACTCCCCATTCTCTTATTTTTTGGATTTTTTTCAATTTTTCCATACATTCCACAGTTTCAGACAACGGCACTGTTCCTCTCCAATGTAGAAGATATAAGTCCAAATAATCTGTACCTAATTTTTTTAATGAATTTTCACATGAATTAAAAATATTGATCTTTCCCGCATTTTCAGGTAAAACTTTTGAAACTATAAATAGATTTTCTCTTTTATATCCTTTTATAGCTTCTCCAATAAGCCGTTCACTATTTCCGTTTCCATACATTTCCGCAGTGTCTATTAATGTAATCCCGTTATCAATAGCGTACTTTATACTGTCTATTTCCTCTTTTCTTTCTTTCACGGAATCTCCCATATTCCATGTTCCTATTCCTAAATTATAAATCTTTTTTCCATTTAATGTTTTTATATATTTTTTCATTTTTTTCTCCTTATCCTTTATTATTTTAATTATATCATTTTTTAAAATATATTATTATAAAAATTTTATTCTTTAATGATTTCTTTAAAATTAAATTAAATAAAAAACAGTATACTACTTTTAAAATAAGTTGTATACCGTCTTTTCTTTGAAAGCCTGCTACTATATTATTTACTATTTATGTAATTCTGCTTTTTATCTTCAACATTTAAATTTTATAACCTAAAAAATATATAAAAAAATTAATATAACAACAATGCTAATTTTAACAATGAAAAATCAGCATAATTCCTTAAATCCAGTCTTGTTTTCTCATTAAATTTCTTTATTTGATATTGAAGTGTATTTTCATGTAAAAATAAAACTTTTGATATCTTTTTTATGCTTCCGTTATATTTTTCATAAGCATAAAATATTTTTTTAAATTCTTCTATTTCTTCATCTGTCACATTTTTAAATATCCCATTTAAAAATTCCATTTTTTTCTCCACTGAAATATCATATAAAAGTTTTCCATAACTCATACAATTATAAAATTTCCTATTTATTTTTACCGTTTTTGCCCATGATAAAGCTTTCAAAGCTTCATTATATGATTCATGCAATTTTTCAAAATCTTTCTTGAAACTTCCTACTCCAAAAACAAGTTTTACTTGACTTGAATTTTCGACTTCTTTTAAAAATTCATTTACCTCCCTGAAATTTCTGTTTATAAGAATTCCTATAAATAGAAACTCGGTATTTACAAATATTTCTCCTTCATTTATATTGTTTTTTATAACTTTAAAAACCTTTCTTTTCAATTCCAGAAATTTTATTTTTTCATCTTTATACTCAATTATAATAACTACTACGTTTTCAGACTTTTTTATTAAAAAATACTCTTTTGAAGTCATTGTCACTGAACTTTTTATAGCTCTGTTTTCTATCAAATCATTTACAATTATTTTCTGATATTCATCCTCATTAATCAATTTTTCATTTATATATGCTTCTTTTATAAGAATTTCAGTCATTTTTTTTATAATATTGCCGTATTTTTTTATTTCTTCATACTCTCCTGAAATTCCTATAACTCCTACTACTTCATTTCTGAAAACTACAGGAAAATTAATTCCCTTTTTTGCTCCTATATATTCTCCGTCAACATTAACAACTATTCTTTCTTTAGTTTTTACTGCAAGATATGCTCCTTCGTGAAATGAACCTACCCTTTCAGGATTCGTACTTGCTATTATTTCACCTTTCACATTAATATAATTTAGATTTCTTCCTATAATATCTTTTAATTCCTTTACTATTTCCTGAGCAACTTCATCGTAAGTCAACATTTTCTTCTTCCTCTCATTTCCCTTTTCAGTTTTCCACTTTTAAAGGGCTTTATCTGTTTTTCATAATTCTATATTAATTATAATTTTTAAAAATTTAAATTTCAAATGTTTTTAATAAGGTATATTTCAGAGCAAACTCCGAAATACACCTTACATAACTTAATAAGAATGAAAAAGAGTTAAATTTGCTGTTAAGGAATTTTTAACAGCCTTATCTTATAATTCATATAATTATATAACTATAAAATTATAAGAGTATTACAATTTACCGAAAAATAAATTGCAATACTTTTACAATTTTTATCGGCTTTAAAAAGTTTCTGTCAGAGAGATTCTGAATTATAAAGAAAATCTCTCCGACAATTTATTATTTCACGAAATTATTTAAATGTGTTATATGTTCAATACAATTATTGAAATATTAGTATATAGCTCTGAAGCCTATTCCTCCTCTTACATTCTTTCCTTTTGTATCATAACCTGCATTGAATGTTATTCCGAATTTCTGATTATCTATTCCTACATTCAAATCTGCTTTAAAGTTTCCTTTTCTATTATCCTTTTCAGATCTGATATTGAAATATCCTGCATCAGTATATGCCACTTTAGCTTTATTTTTTACATTTGCAACCTGTCCAAGTTCATTTTCATACCCGAGACCCAATGCTGCTGTAAATGTGGCTCTTTCTCCTATTATCTGTCTATACTTAAATTCTGTTCCCACTTCAGGTTTTATAGAAAAATAATCATTTCCTTTTACTTCCAATCTTATTTCTCCATTTTTTTCCTTTACAGCTCCAAATTTCCCGTACTCCAGTTTCAAATTTCCATATGGTTTTATGCTGAATTTTTCTCCTGTTCTAAATTCCTTGCTTATTTCATTTTTCAATGCAAGTCCATATGTATTATAAGTTGATTTTGCTTTAAAGATTTCATCTACTATCAAGTATCTTCTTTCCATTTCACTTCTTCCAGCAAATCCCTCTCCTGATACTGTCCAGTTAAGGCTTCCGTTATTATCAAATGCTTTTGAGCTAAATACTCCGAGTTTCAGCATTGTTGTACTTTCTTTAGATTTTCCGATATCTTTAAATTTGAATCTGTTATTTATCACACCTGCATACCAACCTGTACTATTTCCTAACTTAATTGTTTCATTTTCACTAACATAAGCCACACCATAAGCATTATTAGTGTAATTTATAACTCCTGCAGTATCTGTATTATATTTTCCTTTTACTCCGAATGTAGTTATTCTGTTAGATTTTTTTGAAGTGTTTTCCTGCATTTTTCTTATATTATCAAACTCTTTATTCAGTAATACGCTTGTTGAATTTAATCTCTGTTGTATATTTGCATATTGATGTCCCATCATCTGATCTATTGCTTGATAAAAAAGAACTTCTTCATTATTTCCTATTTTATTCAATTTATTGAATACCGCTTTTTCTCTTGTATCTATCCCTTCAATTCCATATCTTTTTTCAAGTCCGTCAAGGAAATTATAAGTGTCTGTTTTTTCCACAGGTGTTGCTTGATTTCCTGCATATTCAGTGTAAGGAATTTTTGCCATATATATTTTCTGAGGTGTTCCGTTTCCATCAATTATAGGTAATGCCATCCATGTTAACGAAGCGGAATTAATGGACCACTCTATCCCTCTTCTTCCTTTCATAACTGCACGATAAGGATTCAGTATATTTTCTCCTACTTCTATATATTTACCGTTCACTTTTTCTGCAGCTTCAGGCCCTATAAGTAATTCAGCTTTTTCTACCCCCAGTGCAGATAATCCGTTTATAGGATTGGTTCCTCTCAGTGTATCTACATACATTCCAATTTTACTGATAAGCGGTTTTTCAATTGTTCCATATGTTTTATTTACTGAATCAATATTAGGTACAAGTATTCCGTTTAAAGTAATTTCAGCAGTAGTTGAACCCGCCGGAGCAAATATTCTTACTCCTCCTGCACTTTTATCAAGAGGTTTTCCTCCCGTCGGATCATATTCTCCATCTTCTTTCGCTCCACTTCCTACTGTTATGTCACCGTAGTTTACTATTGTAACATTACTTAAAGGAGAATTTACTCTGTAAATTCCGAATCCCCCCGGAGAATCTATATGAACTTTAGCACCGGCATGATTTACAAACTTGGAATTATTGCTTAACACTATTCCAACTGCTCCATTAACTGTCCCTGTTGTTCTTATTTCTCCATAGTTATGTCCTTCAGCACCTTCATCAAGATACATTCCTATAGTTCCTTCCGCTGACAGATATATCTTTCCATGATTTTCAGCTATTGATTTATTAGAACCTGTACTTCCGGTTGCATACATTCCTATACTTGATATGCCGTTTACATTTATAACTCCTGTAGGACCGTTTACAACTTTTGCATAATCGAGATTTTTGTACCCTGCTGCCATTCCTATCCCGAATTTACTTGTTCCGGGATTTGAACTACCTACACTTATTGTAGCATTATTTGTAGCCGTTCCTCCATTTATGCTGTACATCCCGACATTCCCTATACCTGTTACAAAATCCATATCTGCATTATTCACTACTGTTCCGGCTGAGTATAGTCCATATGTTTCTCCAGCAGTAGATACCAATTTAGCATTATTTATAATACTTGCCGTGCTGTCATTTGAATAAAGGTATACCGATTTTTCTTTTAAAGATACATTTGAACCTATTACATTTGTAAATTTCGTATTTCGTCCTTTAAATACATATCCATAAGAATTATTACCTATATTCATTTTACTTCCGTTATCGGTTATCTGAATTCCGTTAGAAGAATTTTCCGTAAATACTCCTACAGCATTGTTATCTCCTATATTAAATGTAGTTCCTGCATTTATTTTAATATTGTCAGTTGCTACCGGTAAATTCTGCTCTGCTACACTGAATATTCCTACTCCGTTTTCTCCAACATTGAATACTGAAGCCCCTCCTGTTTCTACGTCTTTTCCGTATATTCCGTATGAATTTTTTCCTGCTTCTATTATTCCGTTATTTACAATTTTTACATTTTGATCTTTTGTAAACATTCCTATTCTTAATACACTTTCATTTGAAGAATCTCCTATATCTATTTTTCCTGTATTTATAAGTGTCCCCATTTCAGAACCAAACATTCCTGCTGATAAATCTGCTTCTAATTTGATTATTCCACTATTTGTTAAAGAGGTAAACTTTTTACCTGCCATTCCTACAGCTTTCTGTCCTGACATTGTTATTGTTCCTGTATTTTGTGCTGCTATATTATGAATATTTCCTCTACTGTCATTATTTTCTACATAAATTCCTACGGCACTTTCACCATCAAGATTTATGAGATTATTATTTGTTGCATTTATATTTCCGTCTGTTCCCGTTGTCTGGTTAAATTCATTTATTTTAAGTCCTAAAGTATCACTTCTGTAGGATAATCCCAAAATTCCTATAGAATTTTTTCCTCCTACATTAATTGTTCCTCCATTTACAACATCAGAATCATTTACGGCATAAACTCCGACTGCTCCGTCATTTGCAGCATTAATTCCTGATCTTTCAACATTTACAACTGCACCGTTATTTATATCTACTTGCCCATAGTTTATAAATAATCCTACTGCTCCTGATCCTGCATCCGTTCTGTCTACACTTACTTCAGTATTATTTTGTAAAGTTATTCCTGTTTGATTTTTATTTGTCGCAGTGGCACTTGAGTTCATATCAATACCTACAGGAGTAAATATGCCTATAGAATTTAACTGTGTTCCATTCAGATGAGCCGTTACTTTATTTCCACTAATAAGGTTTACTTTTGCTTTTTGTACTGCCAGATACTTTGTAAATACATAGTCATCAGTACGATTCTGTGTCGGATCTGCAGCTATGCTTTTATCAATATTTTTATCTATTCTGTAATCATCTAAACCATTTATTGCAGCTAACCTGTAATCTGTAAATCCGTAAGTATCTATTATCTGCATATTTGCGACTTTACCTTTTACGTTGTTAAACAGATTTGTTGCACTTAATCCTCCTGTTACATCTCTTAGATTAAATACTGTTACATCATTTGAATAAATATGGGCTTTTGTATTACTGTCAGTAACAAGTGAACCTGCTGTTCCCTGTTCAAATCCTACTCCGTCACCTCTAAGTTCTATTTCAGCTCCTTTTATATTAACTGAACCTCCTCCACTTGTAAATACAGCATAACCGCTACCGTCATATTTTAATTTGGCATTTTCAAGATTAAGAATACTTCCTGTTCCTAAACCGTTCTGTCCTGTAGAAACAACACCTGAAGCCCCTTTTTTGACTTCTATTTCAGCTCCGTTAAGATTAGCCGTAGCTCCTCCTTCGATATATACGCCTGTTCCTTTATCAGTACTTGCAGTATCATCAATTGTTATCTTCATTGCCTTCCCGGCTCCAAGAACAGGATCTATTTTAACGGTTCCTCCGTTACTGTATATTCCCGTAGAGCCGTTTTTGGCATTTATTGTTGTATCTGCACCTCCATTAATACTCAAAGTTCCTTCATTATTATATATTCCCGTATTACTTTTTCCGTCTAAAGATAAAGCTCCTTCTAATGTAAAAGTTCCCAAATTATATATTGCTGCACCCTGACTCCCTTTGTAGTTTATTGTTCCTGAGCTTTTTCCGGTATTATTTTTATCTATAGCTATTCCGATGCTTTTATTTCCATTAATTATCAATGTTCCTTTATTTTCTGCCGTTGCTCCTGAAGTTGCTCCCACTGACAAAAAATTTCCTGCAGTAAGTCCGTAAAATTCATCCATTGTGGATGTCATTGTTTTTCCTGTATTAAAAGTTACCGTTCCTGTTTTTCCCGCTTGCATGAAAGTATTGTTTTTCTTTGCACTTGTTAAAGTAAAATCTTTATCTACTATTATTTCATTTTTATCACTTCTTATTAAAACTCCCTTTGAAGCATCACCTCCGAAGTTAAATGTATCTCCTATTTTTACACTGTCCAGAGTAATAGCGTCCGTATTTACAGTAGCTGTATCGGAACTTCTTAAAAACCCTATATTACTTTCCCCATTAACAAGAACTTGAATTTTTTCCAGATTTGAAATAGGATCTCCTGTAGATCTTCCTTGAGCTATTGCTAATCCGACATTTTGACTTCCATTCAGAGTAATAACTCCGTTTTCTCCTGAAACTGTTCCCATTGCATCATAATATGCAGGAGAATTTCCATGTCCAAAAGCTGATGTTGTAGTATAATCTTTCTGTCTATAACCGTAACTTTTAGTACCGTCTATTGTTATATTCCCCAGTTTCACATTTGTATTCGGACCTTTTAAATTAACATCCGCACTGTTTGAATGATAATGAAAATAACCGTAATCTACTCCGATACTGAGACTTGCATTTCTTCCTATTGAAATACTTCCATCATTTATAGTTTCAGGTTTCTTTTTAAAATATGAATTTATATCATTTTGAAAATACTCTGTATCTATCATTATTCCAATCATATTTTCTCCACTGTTCATATTTATGCTACCTGTATTTCTTAATATTGAAGTAGTAATACCGTTATTTACATTGGGAACGGCCGAAGTTCCTCCTCCATGTCCCGCCAGAAGTTGATGTTCAATTCCTACAATTGTTCCTCCGCCTGTTGTACTCATATTTAAAGTTCCGCTTAATGTAAATGTTTTATCAGGGGCTGATACTGCTCCATATTCATATGGATTTAAACTTATGAATAGCGGAAAATTACTTTTACTTGAAACTACGTTGTACACTCCCTGCACATCTACATCCCTATCATCAACATGATTTATAAAAGCATTTAAAGCTACACCTGAAGCTCCCGGTGAAAGAACACTATTTCCTCCGCTATAACTTACATTCAGTTCTCCTCCTGTCCACGAAGTGTTATTATTATTTATCTGTATATTTAAATCTGCTGTAGTACTGTAAGTACTCCAGTTTTGAGCAATTATATTGGTTCTTGGTAAACTTGCTCCCCCAGGTTGTCCAAATCCCGCTCCGTTGAATGTAATATTTACGGGATCAAATAATTCTATTGCCGGCTTAGGAGGAAGATCGGGTGCTTTAGGAGGAGCTACAAGTTTAGGTTCAAATGCAGGCAATATTATTGCAGGAGCACTTGGTACAGTAACAGGAGAATTTTTACTTACAAATCTTGGAGTTATCCCTGCATTCACTTTTATTGATATGGGAGGTTCGGTAACCAGTTTTACACTGGCCAATCCATATCCCGATGTCAATCCTCTTCTATAATTTGTAGAGGAGGATCTTAAGTTTGTACCTGTTCCTAATAAATTATAATTCTCACTATCCAATGGAACATATCTGTTTATTTCATTAGTATCTCTTTCTAAAACCCCTTCAAAAGGATACTTTTCTTTTTTATCTCCTTTTCCCTTATATGTTCCTCTCCATTCGTTATAATAATATCCTGCTCCAAATTGCCACGATTTCCATGGAGATTTTATTACCTGCTCTCCCTGCTCCATTAGTTGTATTAATTCAAGATTTGCATTTTTCAGTAGTCTGTTATTTTCTCTTTTTGCCTGTTTAAATGCTATATGTAAATCCTTTATCGATGTATTCAGTTCTTTTCTTGTCAACTTTATCTCATTCTCCGTATTTTTTACTTCAGGTGATGTCAATATATTTGAAAATGAAAACATACCCATTAAAAGAAAACTAAAAAGCAGACCTTTTGTATATCTTACATCTTTTGTCCTTTTGGCAAAAGCTCTTAAACTTTTTTCTATATTTTTCAGATTGTTATTCACTTTTATTCAACCCCTTATAATTTTTAATTTCTCTTTATCAGTTTAAATTCTATCCTTCTATTTAAAGCTCTTCCTGCTTCAGTGTTATTTGATGCAACCGGCTCCATCTCTCCTTTTGATTCAGTTCCCACTATTCTATCAGGAGTCAGTCCAAGTTCGAGTAATTTTTTCTTCGCATTTTCTGCCCTTCTCAATCCAAGCTTCATATTGTAAATGTCTTTTCCTTTGGAGTCTGTATGCCCCACCACTATTACATCATAGTCATTAACTGTAACATAATCTATCAGATTTTTCAAAACACCGTGATATCTTGGAGAAACCTTATCTTTATTAAATCCGAATTTTAGTGTCTCATCGCTTAAAACCACCGTCATCTCCCTGGGAAGATTTCCTTTAGAATCCTTTATTGCATTTATATCTATTTCTTCCAATTCCAATGCATTTATTCTTAAAGTTTCTTCTCTTATCTGTCTTGCTGAAGGTTTTTTTTCAGCAAATATGGATAAAGAGATCACTAATAAAGACAGTATCTTCACTATTGTGACATTTCTTGATTTTCTTTCCATGCTTCTGCCTCTCTTTCAAGAGATTTATATTGTGAACTGTATTCTATCTGCCCCTCATTTCTTAATTTTTCAAGATTGTCGGACGGTTTTACAAATTTATGTTCTTTTAAATACACTTCTATATTATCAAGTCTGTCTGTGTTATAATTTATCAATTTTGTATTTGTACATGATATCATCAATATTCCCAATGCAGATATTACTAAAATTTTCTTCATTTTTTTCACTATAAATACGGCTTTTAATTTTTTTACCGTATTCTCCTTTCATTTTTTGATATTTTGATATTATATTTATAATTTTTACTTTAATACTGTCTTACTGTTTCTTATTTTATTTTATCTTTAATTCCTTCCAATCTTTCTTCCATTTTTTCCAATGCTTCATTTGTTTTGTGGAATGTTTCTATGTTAGCATTTATTTCTTCTACTCTTCTCTTGATTCTTTGTACTTCCACATCCATTTTTTCACTTTCCGTCATATTTTTCTGTTTTGCTTTCATTGCTTTTATTTCAGATTTTTTCTTCATTTGAGCTTCTTTTTTCATTTTAAGTTCCTCTGCTTTTCCTCTTTGAGACTGTTTTTTCAACTCATTTGCTCTTTTTTGTATGCCTGTAGGTGTATTTACATTTACAGGAATTTCTTCAGACATCATTTCTTCCTGTTTTATTTCCTTTACCTCATGAGTCTGTTTTTTTCTTGCTTCTCTCAGTAATCTTTCTACTGCCGGATCGGAATAACTTAGCTGAGTGATGGAAAAAAACACCAACCCCAATATTCCCATCATATTTTTTATTTTCATCTGTTTTCCTCCTAAAATTTATTTATATTTTCCTTATTTCTTCATTAAATCTCCTGCTTCTTGATTTATTTTCACTTATTTTTTTAATACTTTAAATCTCTCACTCAAATTTATTTTTTCTTTTGACCTTTTTTAACTGTTTCTTTATGTGTTTTTTTCATTGCAGATTTTTTGGATTTTTTATTTTTTCCTAATACTTCATTATATCCTCCAAGCTCTTTTTCTTCCCTTTCCACACTTCTTACAACTCTCTCATAAAAATCCACTCTATCTTTAGCTTTTATTGTATTATACTCCAATTTTTCCATTGGTGTCTTAGGTTTTATTTCTTTTACGGTTTCGCCTTCTATTATTGCATTTTCTTCAGTTATTTCTGATGAAACTACTTTCATCTTTTTTCTTTGTACAGGTTTGACCGTTTCTTTCTGCTGTCTGTAATAATCTTCTCTGGCTCTTTTCAGTATTTCTTTTGCACTATCCGCCATAAGAGATATACTTAATACAACCAATCCGGCTAATACTGTTTTTTTCATTTTTTCCTCCTTTAAATAAATATTTTACAACATACAATTTCTTTAAATTTCTTCACAATTTGATTATATTTGATATTAAATATTTTTTATTTCTTTTGACATATTTAATATTTTTATTTATAAATTAATATCCAAGTAAATCCTTTCTCCACATTGTCACAGTCAACCAAGTTTCGGAGTTCACGGATAACTTGAGTATGAGGGCTGCAATGAGCCCTCATAAAAACTAATTCATCACTGACAGCATTGCTTCAAGCTCATTTATCTTATGCTCTTTTTCTTTTATAAGTTTCGCTATATTTTTATAATATGTGTCATAATTATTAAGTACTTTTTTGTATTTATCTCTATGCCATCTTACTTCCGAATCTTTTTTCAGTTTCTCAAATAC
>NZ_RQYW01000019.1 GCF_003932895.1 Leptotrichia sp. OH3620_COT-345
TAGTACTAAAAGTTTTTCCTGAAAAACAAAGACCTATGATAGCTAAAATGCTTGATCCAAAAAAAATAGCGGATGGAATTGAAAGGGCTCTGAATGAGTATAAAGCAGAGGGTTTAGCAAAAGCTCCGGCAGCAGAATAGAGAAGTCGGAGCAAAAAACACAAGATATGATAAATCATACAACAGATAAAATAATTGATAAAACAATAGAAAAAGTACTTGAGAACAATAAATTTTCTGCCGCTTCTAAAAACTCTTTAAGTTTTAATGTAATAGATTACAGAAGAAATTACGGACGTAGTAATATTTATGCAGATATAAATTATAAAGATAATTTTAAAGGAGATAGAGAATTGCTTGCTCGTGCTGGCTTTATTTATTATTTTAAGTAGGGAGCAAATATGTTTTATAAAGAAATCGGAGATTTCGGGATAATGATTGTTATTTGCGGAGTATTTTTATACTTCGCAAAAACAATCTTTGATTATATGATAAAAGACGTAAAAAGAAATCAGGATGAAATAATAAAAAAATTGGAATATGGAGAACAAAGACGGACTATATTAATATCCGGAAATGAAAAGTTAATTGAAGTCCTGAATAAATTAGAAAATAGATTAACAACTGAAAAAATAACGGGAAAACCTTTAGAAACTATTTTAAACACAAAAGTTTCACAAATATGTTTATGTATAAAAAATGAAGGTATAAATGTAATAAATAACAATAACATAAATAAAAATTGGACTTCAATTGAAAATGAGATTGATAATTTGTACGATGAAAAACTTTTGAAGTTTCAAAAAGAATATCATGATCTAATGGAATTCGAAACGTATGCTGAAATTGATAAACAATTTTCAGTTGAATTAAATAAATCAAAGGAAGAAATCCTGGCCATACTTTCTAATTTAAAAGAAACTAAAGAATTGATTGACTACAGAATAGCAATAAGGCGTATAAGTGCGGCTATGGATAAAACAAAAAAAAATTTAGATAGGATAACAAATGAAATCATAAATTAGAGTGTAAACTCTAATTTTTTTATAAACAAAATTTTATAAAAAAAAGATTATAAATCAGGATTTTCAATTATTAAAGCTAATTTTCATTTCGGGGATTTTTTTGTTTTTTTGAAAAAATCCCTTGACTATTTCAAAAAATATGATATAATATGAATATAGATGGGAGGTGAATAATGAAAAGTAAGTTAAGTCGTAAATCTTTAAAGGAAAGGAGAAGAAAAAAAGAGGACTTAAAACAAGTCCTCGAGATAATAAAATTGTTAGTTCAGATAATACTTGCAATATTGACAATACTAACAATTCTTATAAAAGGGCTTTTTAAATAGAGCCCTCCCCTAATAGGGGGACGACTTAATTATAACTTTTTATATTTATTATGTCAATTTGGATTTTATTAGTTATAGTAAATGGTTATTTTTTCCTTTTTGGAAACAAAAAAATTATAATAAGAATAATAAGTTTAATAGCGTGCATATTAAGTCTACTGATGATTATATACAATATAGGAGGTTTATAATGAAATTAAATGATTTAAAAAAAGATTTTGAGAATATAAGAAATGAAAATTATGAAATAGCTCTAAGAGAAGTTTTAAGTATTGTTAAAGAAAGAGAGGCTGTAAAAAATTTTATTTCTAATAATAAAGAGAAAGAAATGATAATAAATACGATAAAGAGAAAAATTAGGATTTCTTTTGATAAGAAAGATGGTTTTTATTATATAAAATATTATGGAATTTAGGAGAATATATGAAAGGTGGAGCAAGAAAAGGATCGGGAAGAAAAAAAATATCTGAAGAAAAAAAAAGAAAATGGAAATTAAACTTTGAGCTTTCTTTTGAAGAAAGGAATTTTATCCAGAAAAAATTAGATGATATAAAAGAGAAAAAAAGACTTAAATCTCGAGTTGAAGCTCTTTTAGAGATTTTCAATGATTTGTAACTCTTTATTATTTTATTTAAATTAATTAAAATTATTAATGTAGTGGTAGTTCTTTAATGATAGTATTTGTGAAGTAGTAACTGCGAAAAATTCGGAAGCAATTGCGAAAAATTTGGAATATAACTACGAAAAATTTGGAATACAACTGCGAAAGATTTGGAAACTACGAAGAATTCGGAGAAATAACTACAGATACTATTAAATAAAGAAGATAGGTAGAACATAATTATAACTGCGAAAGATTTGGAAAAACTGCGAAAGATTTGGAATATTGAAAAATAAGGACTTAAATTTGTGATTTAAAACTGCGAAGAATTTGGAAATAGGAAAATGGAGATAAAAATGAGAAATAAAAAAGAAGTAGTAGTTTATCAAAATGAGTTTGTTGATAAATTTGTATTAGATTATAAACAGAAAGAATTAGATTTATTTTTTGGAATTATATTTCAAATGCAGAAGGATTCCAAAATTATTGAGTTTAAAAAAGAAGATATAAAAAAATTAATTAAAACGAGTAATATAACAACAGATGATTTTACTAATTTAATAAAAAGTCTATCAAGACAATCGATTCGTTATAAAACGACGGAACAAATAATAGATGAAGATACAGGGAAAATTTTGGCAAATCCGGGAGCATTTATCACGATAAACTTTTTTGATATGCTGATAGAAGAAGGAGAAAAAGTAACTATCAAGATAAAAAAAGAGTTTCAACGGTATTTTTTTGAAATCCAAAAAGATTTAGGATTTTCAAAACATGAATTGCAGGATTTATTGAAACTATCTTCCAGATATGAAAAATTATTATTTATTCTGTTAAATAGGTGGAAAACCTTTAACAGAGTATTTTCAACTGACTTTGAAGAATTTAAGACAAAGCTTAATATCCCAAGTAGCTATAAAAACAATGACATAAAAAGAATGATTGAAAAAGCTAAGATATCAATTGAAAAACATACAAAAATAAAATTTGAATTTGAATTTGTAAAAAAGGGAAGAAAAGTAGAAAAAATAAATTTCTATATTTCAAATACTTTGAGAGAGATGCTCATAAAAGCAAAAGATGAGAATACAAAAGAAATCGAAAGAAGAGTATTACTGGCAGGATTAAGAGCAAATGATATTGATATTGAAAATATTGATAATATCGACATTGATGAATTTTAAAGGAGAAAATATGAAAAAGATAGCGATTGTAAATAATAAAGGCGGAGTCGGAAAAACGACAACAGTGTTTAATCTCGCACATTATTTTGCAAAACAGGGATTAAAAACTTTAGCAATAGATACAGATCCACAACTGAATTTAACAACAAATTTCGGAGTAAATCCAGGAGAAATAAAAGTAAGCTTAGGAGATTATTTGCTGGAAAGAGTTCCGGAATTTGTTCCGGAGATAGTAGAGGAAAATTTGCATTTAATATCTGCAGGAGAAGCAGCAGAACAGGACATGGCAGCATTACAAGCTGAAGGACCGTATTATTATCAAACTTTAAATGATTTTTTGGACTATATAAAAAATCAATATGATATAGTTGTTATTGATACAGCTCCGGCATTTAATGCTTACACGACGTCGGCAATTTATGCATCAAGTGTCTATCCTGTTTTGATACCAGGTATAAATGAGCTTAACGGATTGAATGCAACTATTGATTTTACAAAAGAACTGGGGAAAAAAATATCGGGAATAATCTTGATAAAAAAAGAAAAAACTGCATTGTCAGATCAGGTGGAAGAACAACTGCAGCAAGAATTTGAAGGTATACTTTTAAATAAGATAATAAGAAAAAATGTCGCTCTTGCAGAAAGTATAATTATGCATCAATCAATATTTGAATATGCTAGCAGTTCGAATGGAGCAAAAGATTACAGCAAAGTTGCAAAAGAAATAATGAAAAAAGAGGGAATATAATGGCTAAAAAATTTAATTTAGGAATAAATACGGGGAATATTAAAAAGAGTATTCCTGTTGCAAAAGTTGAAAGCATTTTTAATATAAATTACGATGAGCTGGAAATATCCGGACAGGAAAAAGAAGAACTTATAAAGTATGAAAATGACATCAATTTTCACAGAGAAAAATCAATAGAGCATATCATTAAATACTCAAAAGCAATATATGAGGCAAATCAAATATTTGCAAAAAAAGGGATAGGAACTTTTGGGAAATGGCTTGAAAAAATAGGGATAGACAGAGATTCTGCAAATGTGGCTATAAGAAAATACACTTTATATTTGGAAGTGGAACAAAAAGGAATAGAAGAACCACAAAAGGTTCTGACATTACCGAACAGAGCATTAAAAGCTTTGACTGGACAGAAAAAAGACTTTGAAGAAACAGAAATAGTAGAAGTAATTACTGCAAAAAATCCTGGAGCAAAACTAAAAGAAATAGAAGAAAAGAAAGAAGCTGTAAAATTATCCGATACTGAGGAGAAAAAAGCCTTTTTGATGAGAGAAAAAATTCGGAAGCAACATTTAATAAAAAAGCTCCAGAAAGAAATAGAAGAGATAGAAAATGAAATGCAGAAAATAAAATAGCGGGATAACCGCTATTTATTTTGCCAATCTGAAGGGAAATCCATTAATTCTAAAATGTTATTTATAGAAAGAACATTATATTTTTTATTTTTATCTTTATTTTCCCAATCAGTGTTTAAATTTTTTTCTAAACTTGTTATTAATTTTTTTAATTCATCTGTTAATTTTTCATACTCCTCTTTAGGTAAAAAAAACTTCAGTCCTTCATAAATTGAAAATAATTTTTTGTTATTGTTCGTTATTCCAGATGTATTTGCTATATTTAAAAATTCTTTAAGTGTATAGTTATAGAAACGTTCGTTGTGTCCAGCAGCATTTCTAAATCTGGAACAAGCTTTTAAGAAAGATCCTATAAAAAGTTTATCTATTATTAAATCAGCTCCATATTCGGTTTTAAAAAGTTCTTGACAGGAAGCAACAACTTTATTCTTTACATCGTTAGTTAAAATAGAGTAAAGTTTACTCAATTCCCCGAAAGTTAAAAAATGTATGACAATCCAAAAAGGAATATTATCTTTATTAGTTCTGTGATAATGAGAAATAATAGGTAATTTGTCATTATTTTTTATATTTTTGAGAATTGTAATTATATCTGTAATGGTTTGTCTTGTTTTTTTTCTTTTAAAATAATTGTTTTCATCTAAGTAAGTTTCTACTTTATTTACATCATGATATTCAGAAAAATGATAAGCAACCATAGTTTTAAAAAATCTCTCGATTTGAGTAAGATAGTTAAAAAATAAAGTCCTTAAATTTCTATCAAACTCATATAAAGATTTTAAATCATTAAAATGAGTTCCGTCACGATATATTTCTTTTCTTCTATTTACTATAAAAGGGTCTTTATAAAAATTTATAATGGAATAATAATTATTTCTCATTAAATAATATATAGTTTTTTCATCAGTTTTCATACGAGTATTTAATATTTTAACCTGTTCTGAAAAAGTTTTAAAAGGTTTGTCCAAAATTTTCCTCCTATAAAAAACTCCCATATTACTATGGGAGCCGTCTTTGGGTCTATACCTGTGTCATAAGACTTGTATAGAGCATTCCATTTACATAGTAAGTATACCTTGTTACATATCAATTGTCAACTATTTTTTTTCTTTTTCATTTATAATTCGGGAAATATTAGTCTGACTAGTTGAGAAACTTTTTGCTAATTCTGATTGTTTAAAATCTCCAGTTTTATAATAATGATAGATTTTTTCTTTATCTTCAGATGTTAGTGTAGGTTTTTCAAATTTCTCTAGATTGTCATTAACTTTTTCTAATTTTTCTGCAGTTGCTTTTATATCTTTTAGAGAATTTATAGCTTCTTTAATATCTTCTAATTGAACTTGTCCATATAAGGCTTTTGATATAATTGCTTGTGTTGTTTTTTCAAAATCATTTTTAACATTATCAGTAAGAGATTTGGCTAATCTTACTTTTGTTCCTGTTTCATTTAGAATACGCTGTTCAGATTTCATATTTTGCTGTTCTTCTATACTCATACTTTCAGTTTTTTTAGGGTTAAGTAAACTCATATTTTCTCCTTTTCTTAATTAGAATATTTTTGAATAATCTATTTATTCAAAAATATTCTATCAGAATTTTATTAAAATGTCAAATAAAAAAATCTGTATATAAAATCTTATACAGATTGATATAAATTATTAGAAAAATAAATTTTTATTTCTTCTTTAAAAGAGCTTCATAAAAGAATTTTGCAATCCAAAAGAAAATTATAAAAGGAAGAAAAGAAATCCAGAAGAATATTTTTATTAAAGAAATTTTTGACTTAGATTTTCTTCTATAATTTTTTTGCTTTACTGAAGTATTCAAATTTTCCAAAAATCTTGCATGATAATTATTAAGTTTATAAGGACGCTCTATTTTTTTAAAAAAGTAAGAGTAGTCAGTATGTTCAAATGGAGTTTTATTAGTTTCAGATATTTTTTTTTCTAAATTTATAAGTTTTTTTCAGTGTGGTTTAAGGCAAGAACAAAAGAATATTCTCCGCGATAATGGATCAATCTAAAAAGAGATTTTTTTGGCAAAAAATCTGAAAAAATATCATATAATTTTTCAATTCTTTGATAATTAAACGTTAGAACATTTTCTATTCCTTCTTCCTGAATAATATTTATTTTTTGTTTTATTTTGTTAACTCTGTTACAGAAAAAATCTTCCTGTTGAAATAAATCATAAGGCATATCAGAATAGAAAGGTCTGTCTGGATAAAAAGAAACATTAATTCCATTGGAAGTAGGGCGTGCTAAATAAATGACATCAAATATCTCATCCCAAAAAAGGAAAGAAAACAAATTCCACCGAAAAAAGTCCTTTGTATCCTCTATCAGAAAAGTACTTTAATGCGATATCTTCGATGTGTTCATAACTTTCCTCTTGATAATAATAAATTTTATCTTCTTTTGTAAAATCAAGTGTTAATTCTTCAATATTAATCATAAAACCTCCTAAAAAAGAAAGCCTCAGGGGCGTGAGGCTTTCATTATGTATTGAGTATAAATAACTCCTAAAGTTCGTTAATAGTGCCGGTACACTTTCCCCATATTTTAAAATCATCATGTTCTTTTACAAGCATGGGCATATATATATGATTGTCGCTTTGTAAAAAGACCCCCTGAGAGCCTTTATAAAATCTTTTGACAAAATATTCGCCATTCAGATAAAAAACTCCTATGTCACCGTTTTTCAGCTTTTCTACGTGGGGATCGAAAACAACTATTCCACCGTTGACTAAAGTTGGCTCCATACTGTCGCCACTTATATATGCAGCTCGGAAATTTTTTCCGGAAAGAGGTACTTGAATATATGTTTCCGGGATTTCATCAACAATTTTTCCTGCTCCTGCAGCTACAGAAGAAAACAAAGGAATCTTTTCAAACATATTTGATTTTTCATCAAAAATTTCTGCCACATTTTTTTCAATTGCTTCTTTTTCAACGTAACTGTCAATTTTTTCTTTATTTATGTAACCTAACATCTCATAAAATTTTAATACATTAATTTTATATATGTTTGAAAGTGCAACCAGATGAAAAGGATTGATTTTTTTTCTCATGCCGTTTTCTAATTGATTTATATCAGAAATTCCTATTCCTGTAGCTTTTTTAATTTGTTCTAAAGTATATTTTTTTTCATTTCTTAAATTTCTTAAAAATTCTGCAAATCGAAGCATTTTATTATCATCAACTTCAAATTTCATAAGAGACCTCCACTTATATTATATATACTATTTTTTATTATTACTCAAAAATATAAAAATTATATTTTTTATTTTTCATAAAAAGAAGTATAATATTTTTGACAACAGAAAAAGTTGTAAAACTTTTTTCTTCATAAACTCCTTTTTAAGGGATATGCTACAGTTATACTGTTAGTATATCCCACTAAGATACCAAATTGCCATTATATATAAATAGCAGGGAAATTTCCCTGCTTCTTAAAAAAATCATTGACAATCAGTAACTTATATACTATAATTATATCAGTTACTGATAAAGGAGACAAAATGGAAAGAAGAGACGGAAAAGTTTCTTTTCATAAATCAGGAAGCGGCAGAGGTGCAAAAGTTACCATTCCTATCCCATGGTTAAGAAAAATGGGAATTTCAGAAGAAGATAGAGAAATAACTTTTACTTTTGATGAAGAAGCTTCTAAAGTGATTATTGAGAAGAAATAAAAAACTCTCCTATGTCCTTTATCAGAAAGCATAGGAGTAGAATATTTTAAAATATCCATGCAAATATATTTTATCATATTCTACTTTAAAAATAAATATTTTGCCGCCTTGAAAACAATACTTTAGACTCCCCGCTAAAGTGTTGCTTTGAGGGCGAGCTTTTAAAGGTAAGAATGTCCCGCAATAATAAATATAAGGATAACCTTTTACTGCAACTTTAGGTAATATTTTTTTCCTCATTCACTCGGAATGAGACCTCCTTTCTTATATTATTTAGGCATGGAAATATGGTCCGATTCAGCCATATTTCTATGTCCAAGTCATATAAGACAGCAGAATGACTGTAGTGAATAAAGAATATTGCTGTAAAATTAAATACGGCTGCTAATAGCGGGTTTAAGCTATATAAGTGGCTTTTAATAAGTTTTGTAAATTAAAAATTGATTTCAAATATATAGTATATATTGTTATAAAAACAGAAGTTTTTTAACAAATAGAAGTTATATTTGAAGTTAAAATTAAATTTTATTAATTTTTTTCAAAGAGAAAAGATATTGTAATTTTCTTACTTTTATAGTACCTTGAAAATAGTAAGTGAGTTACATTATAAAATACTTTTTGAAAATGCTTTTTCTCTGATTTTTTTGAAAAAGTGACCTTCAAAATTGGCTTCTAAGAGCGTTTTTAAAGGTCAGGCATAGTAAAGGTCGGATTAAAAATACTGGAAATGACGGCTTTAAGTCATATATCCGGTTTTTAATGCAAGTAAAGGGTATTAAAACCTTAATTTTGTGGTACAAAATAAAAATTTTAAAAAATATGTTGACAATCTTGTCACAAGATAATATAATAAACTTGTGACAAGTTAAAGGAGAAAATATGAAAAAAAGGGATTTAAATATTTCTTTTTACAAAGCCGGAAATACTTTGGCTACAAGATTAAATTTACCAATTCCTTGGGTCAGACAGTTAAATATAACTCCTGAAAGTAGGGAAATAGAACTGTTATTTGATGAAGAGAAGGAAGAAATTATAATTAGAAAAAAGAAATAAAAAATCCCCCATGCCTTAAAAAAGAACATAGGAGATATATCTTATAAGCTATATTTTCCTAATATAAAAATAGGAAATATGCATATAAAATAGTAATCAGCAATTCTATTATATAGCATATCGTGCCTATTTGCAAATTTTTAAAATTTTTTGTAGAAAAATTAAGAAAAAATAAAGTCTTTAAAATGTACAAGGCTCTTTTTGTAATACAAAAAACAGGACTATGACAATTTTATAGGAATTTGAAGTATAATAAAAAATTTGTTGACAGTGTGTCCCATACGTGATATTATATTTTTGTATGGGACACATAGAAGGGAAATATGGAATTATGGAAAAGAGAAACCGTAATATTTCTTTTTACAAAGCAGGAAACGGGGTTGCAACAAGAGTTAATGTTCCAATAACTTGGCTAAAAGAGTTAGGAATAACAGAAAATAATAAGACTGTTGAATTAGTTTTAGATAAAGAAAATAAAACTATCTGCATTAAAAAGAAATAAAAAAATCCCTTATCAGTCCTGAAAACCAATAAGGGAAATCGTAGTATATACCACGACCTAACCAATCGTATTATACTGCAAATTCCTGTAAATTACAAGCACATAGGAAGATGTGGTATTTTTTAATACTTGAATTTTAGATAACTTCTTATGTGTAAAGTCAAACTTTTTGTAATACCCAAAAACACAACTGAATAAGTCCAGGCATCGACTACCGTGTGCTTAATTTTTTAATACAAAATTTTGCATTCAGGCGAGAAGACTATAAATTCATAAAGTGTAGCATTAGAAAAACGGATGTGGCTGGCATCATAAAAAAATCAAGTGGCGGAATTCTGCTGTCAAAATAGTGATATTTTGAGGAGATCGGAACAGGTACTTAAGAAAACATTGAGTCATTCATCGGGTAGAATTGGTGAATAAATGTTCCGGATGCGACGAGTCGACGAGCTAAAGCGATAGTCAAATTTTTCAATTCTCTTTCTTTTGCGAACTTTTTAAAAAAAGTTTGTGAAAAAGTAGGAGAATACCGCTCAAAGGTCTCAAAAACTCCGCTCAAGTCAAAAATTTTCCACTAAAAAAGTCAAGAAAATTTTTAAGAAAAAGTACGGGGCAAAAATAAACCGATATAAGGTTGTTTTATGAATAACAAATTGAATAAAGATTAAGTGTATTGAGTATATATAACTTTAAATTAATACAAAATACGGAGGTTAGTTTAAAGTGGTATTACAAAGACATGGTAATAAAAAAGTATTATTTAAAAAAATTGAAAGATATATTCCGGAACATGAAATTTATATAGAACCTTTTTTCGGAGCAGGAAGTGTATTTTTTCTTAAGGAAAGAGCAAAATATAATTTCCTGAATGACTTGGATAATGAAGTATTTAATTTATTTCAGGTCATTAAGAACAAACCGGTACAGTTTAAAAATTTGTTTAGAATGGTTCCTAAACATAAGCAGCAGTTTAAATACTGGAAAGAACATCCTGAAAAAATAGATACATGGCAGGCTGTCCGTTTTATATATCTGACAAATTTTTCTTTTATGGCAACAAGGCATACAATGAGAACAAGTGTAGGAAATCCTAAATTTTTAACATTAATGAGGATAAAAGAAACTTTTGATGCATTAATGGATACAACATTTGACAATTTGCCATATGAAAAATTTATAAAGAATCTATCTTTGGAAAATAAAAAGAATAAAAATAAAATTTTTATATATTGTGACCCGCCATACATAAATACAATTAATCCTTATAATACTCCAAAATGGGGCGAACAGGATTTAAAAAAATTAGTAGAATTTTTGGTCGGTTACGGGGAACGGTTTATGATATCTGAATTTAATTCTCCTGAAGTATTAAAAATAGCGGAAGAATATAAATTAAAAATACAAGTAATAGGCGAGAGAAGAAATATAGGAAATCGTCGGACAGAAATTATAATTAAAAATTATTAGGAATGTCAGTCATGACTGACAAACGGAAAGGAAATCAAAATGAATTTTAATGCTATTGTAAAAAAATATAAATTTGAAAATGTAAAACTGGAAAAAGGAATATTAAGTGTAGGAACAGGAAATAAAAAATTTATGATTGATACAAAAACTAATAAAATTCTTTTGTTTCCTTCTGTTTCCGTCAGTCTTGCATTGGAAGAGTTGCAAAAAATAAAAGACATGATAAAAGAAATGAGGTGGGAACTTGTTATTGAATGAAATGTTGCAAGACTTTGAGCAGTATCTAAAAAATAAATATTATTCACAAAATACTGTAAAAACGTATCTTGCAAATTTTAAAAAATTTCTGGTCGATATGCATATAATTAATGTCGAACAGCTTAATAATGAAATATTTTTTGCTTACAGAGCTGATCTGCAGAATAAAAAATTAAAAGGGCAAACCATTAATACAAAGTTTGAAGCTATCAGAAGTTTTTTAAAATTTCTATATAATTCAAAAAATATAGTTGCCCCTGCCTGTGAAGTAAAACAGGCAAGATTGAGAATAAGGCTGCCTGAAATAAAAATACGGATATATGACAGATTTTATAAAAAAGAATTATCTATAAATGAAATAAAAAGGGTTTTACGAACCATAAATAAAGATCCTAATAAATTTTATAGACTGAGAAATACAATACTTATCCAATTGCTTGCAAGTACGGGACTTAGGATTTCTGAAGCCTTACAGATAAACATAGATGCAGCAATAACAGGACGGGTCGAAGTAGTAGGAAAAAGGAATAAAATCCGTACAGTACTTATTCCTGCCACTGTAGTTAAAGTTTGTCGGGAATTTAGGAAGCATCGTAAAGAGTTGTATTTAAAAAATCAAAAATTATTTATAGATCTGCAGGATAATGTAATCAAATCGCAAACTTGCGGGAAAATGCTTAAAAAATACGGAGTTTCAGCAAAAGTAAAACTACAAAAGTTATTTTTACATAATTTACGACATTTTTATACAATAGACTGTATAAATCAGGGTATGGACCTTAATACTATTGCCCAAAATTTAGGTATAGAGGATATGGAAGTCCTTAAAATATATCAATCAAGGAATTTAAAACATTTACAGGAACAGACTAACAAAAAAGGAAGGCGATTACTTGTTTAATGAAAAAAAAATATACTGTCCCTGCTGTGGTGCAGTTCTTGCAATAGAAAAAGAAGGAAAATTTGAAAAAGTAATACATATAAAAGGCTCAAAAACCGAAGTATTTATAGGGAGTAATACAACTTATGTAAGATGCAACAGCAGACGGAAAGATTCCGCACATAAAGAAATATGTGGTACAGAAGTAATTTTGAAAAACGGCAAAGAATAAAAGCCGTTTTAAAAACAAGTAAATAAAAGAATATATGTAAAAATTATATATAATAAAAGGATGTGATATGAATGAGAGTAAAGATTAAAGGCAAGATAACAGTGGAGCAGGGACAAAAAATAAAGGAATTTATTTTTGGAACAATTATATTAGCATGGTTTTGGTTTCTCATAACAGGTATTAATGAATCTAAAACCTTATTTGAGCTGTTGAAAGTATTATTAATAAAAGGAATAGTAATATTTTTGATTTATATATTTTATGAAACTATTCAGATAAAGGAGTGTGAAGATGATGAAAAAGATATTTAATTTTCTTTTCCGGAAAAAGAAAAAGCGGGTCGTATTGATTGAAAAAATAAGGGTAATAGAAAACGGCAGATATAAATGGATTGAAAGGAGAATATAATGAAGGTAGCAATTACTCATTTAGACGGCAATGTAACAGAGATATATGCAACACAATATAAAGTGCTTGAAAATGACTTTTTAGTAAATATGCAGATTTATAAAAAAGAAGAAGTCTTAAAAATAAAAATAAACGGAATGACAACATTTGAAAGAATAGTAGATGAAAAAATAAAATATTCCAAAATTGAAGATTTTTCAGAATTTGTGGGAAAAGACGTGAAAGAAAAAGATTTGTACATTCGAGAAATAAAAGGTTTTGGATTTGACTCAAGATATATTTTTCCGTATTTTGTAACATTATATGATGCTAGTAGAGATTTTAAATTTGAAGAACGCTTCCGGACGCTTAAAAATCTCAAAAAATTTTTGGATGAAAACTTAATAAAGGAATGGAAGAATTAAGATATGGATGAAAAACGTGAAAAAATAATAGAAAAAGTAAAAAAATTACTTAAATTAAGTCAAAAAAATTCAAATGCTGCCGAAGCTGAATCGGCGGCATTAAAAGCACAAAAATTAATGGCTGAATATAAAATAGAAATTGCAAATACTGAAGAAATAGATGAAGTTTCTATTGAGGATACTATATTTTTAAAGTATGGAAGAAAATGGAGTTATTTGCTTGCGGAAATAATAGCGAATAATTTCTGTTGTAAAACTTTTATAAAAGGAAACTACGGAGTTACATTTTTTGGAGAAAAAATGGATGTAGAAATATGTAAAAATGTATTTTTCTATTTATACAAGTATGGAGATAGGACAGCCAAAAAATTAATAAGAGATTTAAAGAAAAATGGACATAATACAAGAGCCGCATATAATGTTTTTGCTGAAGGTTATTGTAGTGGAATAAGAAAAAAACTTAATGAGCAATGTAAAGCCTTAGTTTTAGTAATCCCGGAACATGTCCAAAAGACTTTTAATGAAAGAGCAAAAAATATGAAAGGAATTGAAGCAACATTAAATACAGAATACATTGATCCCGCAATTTTTAATATGTATGATGTAGGGAAGAAAGAAGGTTACACTGCAATGGATAGAAGCAGAACAGCAATTACATAAACAAAAAAATGAAATGTTTTCAAAAATATATTAGGAGGAATAATAATGAGAGAAATAAAATTCAGAATTTTTGATAAAGAAAAGAATGATTTTGTCACAGGAAATCAGGGGAGTACATACTCTCTTTCTACAGGTGGTAAAGTATGGGATTTGAGCAGGGACAGTAAGAAGTTGTTTCCTGTTGAAGGTTTGGAAGTATCTGAATGTATAGGATTACATGATGATTTCGGAAATTTAATATTTGAAGGAGATATACTACTCTCTTCAAATGAGTATGGAATATTCCTGCAGCTAATAGGTTTTGGAGATAATGATATGGAATATGGGAGTATGTTGACTGGATTTAAAATAGTTAATGGAAAAACACTGGAGAGTGATAATTATGAAATTAATGATTTTAAACCTTTTACACAAGATTTAATTAAAAAATATAAAATACCTACAATGGTTGAAGATAATATGATACAAGATGGTTGGTGGATAATTGGTAATAAGTATCAAAATCCTGAGTTAATGAATTTGTTGGAGGAAAAATGACTAAGTTAGTAAGTAAATACGAAAAAAAATATGAACAGGAAATTTTGTTAGATATTATTAATGATAATAATTTGAAAAAAATATATATTGTTTTTGATAAAATAAAAATAAAATTACCTGAATTTATGGAGTCTTATCTTACTTGGCAAATAAAAGTTAATGGAATAAAATATGAAGTAAAAAGCTTGTTGGCGAGTAGATTAATAGAAATTAAAATAATTCTGGAAAGGAAACATGCAGGGAATATAAATTTCAGCATTCCTGAAAGAATATTTGAATTGGATGCTGAAATAATAAAAAGATTAAGAGATTATGGTGCAGCTTATAAAAAATTGTTGGAAACGGAATTAAAAGGAGAGGAGAGAGAAAATAATGCCAGATATAAAATATAGAATATGGGATTATGATTTTAAAAGGTTTGTTGAAAAGGAATTTGATTTTTTAATAAATCCAAAAGGAGAACTTTTTATATTCAGAAATGACAAACTAACTTTTTTTAACAAAGAGCCGTATGAAATAATGCAGTATATAGGGTTAAAGGATGAAAATGGAGTTGAAATTTGTCAGGGAGATATTGTAACAGATAGCTTTAATAGAAAAATGAAGGTAGGAATTTTTATATTTCCGGGTAACTTATATAAGAATTAAAATTATGTTAAATCAATTAAAAGATGAAAAGAAAACAGGAAAAGTTAATAAAAACGAAATTGTATTAGCATGGATAGTAATAATTATATGGGGATTAATATGTATGATATTAATAATATATCCAATATATTTATTAGGTATTTTTATTCTTGAAATTCTAAAATTTTATAAAATATAAACTAATTTACAGATAAGATAATATTTGAAAAATAAACAGTAAAATGTAGTCTATTAGAAGTATTTATTTATATGCTTTTAATAGGCTTTTTTATTAATTACATATATAGTGTAATATTATATGTAATGATTTAGTTTAAGGTTTCTATTAATTTTGTCAAAAAAATATAAATAAATTATAGAAAAAAATTGACAAAAATACGCTCGATATTGAATTATATATAATCGTACTAAGGAATTTCTAAAAAATATAAACTATTTTGAATGGTAATTTTGTAAAAAATATCGACTCAATAGACTTTTATTTCTACTTTAAAGGTTATTTTTTAGGAAAGTAATTTAAAGTAGGTTGAGGTATGTAGTCGAAAATATAAAAATCAACTCCGAGAATATAAACGAGTTTATAAACTTTGAAATAGAAACTCCGAGATTTCAGTTTATATAAAAATGGTCGTTTTTTTCAACTTTTGACCCCTTTTAAGTCAATAAAATCAATACTTTCAGAGTTTTAGTTGACTACATTTTACGATAAATAATGGCTTTGAGCATTGTGTCCGAGATAAATTTTAAAATTGAACATTATATTATTATTTTGTATACTTTTTTTTGAAAAGGTCTTGATTTTTTGTAAAAAATGGTGTATATTATCAATATAAATTGTTAAAAAATGGACATTAAAATTCAAAGTCCAAAAAATAAAAAGGAGAGAATTTATGAATGATATAGTTGTAAAAGGAATTTATAATCAAAAAATTGATTTAGTGGAGTATGATAAAAAGAACTACTATATTGAGAATGATATAAAATATCTTAAAATACAGGAATATATGGAGCTTGAAAGAAGTATTCAGAATGATTTTCACAAATTATTGATACGTTTTCTTTTTGAAACTGCAGCGAGAATAAGTGAAGCATTAGAATGCAGCATTAAGGATATTGATTTTAAATACGGTAAGGTTCAACTGATAAATGCTAAACAAAGAAAAGAAGCTAAAAGAGAATGTATTGTATCTAAAGAATTGATGAACATGATATTACTACATATAGGGAAATATAAATTAGAAAAAAAAGATAAATTATTTACTAGAGTAACTGCAGCAGGAAAAAAAGTGTATAGAAGAACAGGAGCATTTACTATGATAAAAAAATATGGAAATGAAATATTAGGATATGATTGGTTAAGTCCACATACTTTTAGACATACAAGAGCAATACACTTATTAAGTGAAAGTATTGATGTTATTAAAGTACAAAAATTTTTAGCACATAAAAGTGTAATGAATACATTAGTTTATTTACAATATATAAATAGAGATGTTGAAAAAAGTGTTATACAGGCTAATGCGAGCATAGGTATATATTAGTTGAAAAATATCTGATATATGATATAATTAAATAAATAGAGACCGAGAGTCCTTTGAGTTGTTTAAAATAGCTCAGAGGACTTATTTTTATAATAAAGGTGGTGAAAAAATAAATGCAGGCATGGAAGCTGGCAAAGCTAAAACAGTATTATCAAACTCAGTTGTATGAGGCTGCAGGTGATGACAAAAAAATAAATAAAAGACAGATAGCCAAATTATATGGAATATCTGCCCAGAACTTAAATAATTATATAAAAAGGAAAAATTGGAACGATTTGACAGAATTTGTTTATGTTCCATTGGATATAAAACCCGGAATAAAAAAGAATGAACCGCTTAATGGTAGTAAGTCAAAATTGACAGGCGAGATGTTGGAACAGCTCTTTGAATATGCCCGTAGGACAGAAGATGACGGGAAACCGACGTTTACAAATCAGGAAATAGCTGAAAAACTCGGCATATCCGTATCCACTTTTTATAAGTATCATCAGGAGAATATACATTTTTATAAAACACTTAGGTCCGCCAGAAGATTAGGACAAGTGGAAGATGCAATGTTAAAAAGTGCGACAGGATATAAATATGTAGAATCCAAAGTTGAAGATATAGTTGTAGGAAAAACTGGAGAAAAGACAGGAGAAATAAAAAGTACAAAGATAATAAAAGAGGTGACTCCTGATGTACGAGCTCAAAAGTATTTGATGTCTAACATAGTTCCTGAGGAATATACGGAAAATAAAAAGGTGGAACAGAAAATAACTATATCTGAAGATATAGATGTATCTCAACTGACTGATGAGCAACTGGAAAAATTAATGAAGGATATTGAAAATGGAGATAAAGAGTAAAATTCAAGCGGAAGTTTTAAAAAGAAAAATATATAAAGAAAAGGCAAGAAGAAGTTTGCTTGAATTTTTGATTTATGATGGAGAAGGAAGGTATAAGAGAGCAAAGCATATAGAATTTTTAACAAAAAAAGTTCAGGAATTTATAGAAAAAGTAGAATCAGGACAATCTCCCAGAATGTATATATGTATGCCGCCGAGACATTCTAAAAGTGAAACTACAACAAAGAAAATGCCCGCTTGGGTTGTAGGAAATAAACCTGACTGGGAAATAATAATTGCAGCCTATAATGCAGATTTGGCAGGAGATTTTGGGAAAATAGCAAGGGATACATATAAAAAACATAATAAAACAGGAACAGGAGTTTTTAAAACAGAGTTAGATAAAGATAAGTCTGCAGGCTCTGATTGGGGAATAAATTTACATAGAGGCTCTGTTGTTAGTACTGGAGTAGGAGGAAGTGCTACGGGAAAAGGAGCACATATTGCAATAATAGATGATCCTTTTAAAAATAGAGAAGATGCAAATAGTAAAATTCAAAGAGAAAAGGTGTGGAGTTGGTATCAGTCCACTATTCGTACGAGGTTAGCTCCGGGCGGTGGAATTATAATAATTCAAACCCGATGGCACGATGATGATCTTGTAGGAAAAATTATTAAAGAAATGAAAGACGGCACAGGAGAATTATTTGAAGGAATAGTACTTCCTGCAATAGCAGAAGAAAATGATATTTTAGGAAGAGAACCGGGAGAGCCTTTATGGCCAGAAAGATATTCCTTGAAAGAACTGGAATCTATAAGGAAAGCTATAGGAGAAAGAGAATTTATTTCTCTATATCAGCAACGTCCACAGGCAGAAGATGGGGGATTATTTAAAAGACAATTTTTTAAATACTTTAAGGTCGTAGAGAAAAGATATATAGAAATTAATACGGAAATAGGAATTAAAAGAATAGATACAAAAGAATGTTTTTGTTTTCAAACTATAGATACCGCTTTAACTGTTAAAAAAAATAGTGACTCTACGGCAATAGCTACATGGGTTGTTGATAAAGAATATAATCTATATTTAATAGATTTATTTCTGGCCAAAATAGAAGTACCTGACCAATGGGCAACAATAAAACAATATAGAACCAAATATGACGGATTTTTAAAATTTCAGGCTATAGAAACAAAATCTTCGGGCATAGGAATTAAACAGCAGGCAGAACGAGAAGGAATATCATTGAAAGAATTAATTGCTGACGTAGATAAGACAACAAGAGCATTAGCAATATCTGTAATGTTTGAAAGCGGGAAAGTATATTTTTATAAAGACTTGCCTAATTTATTGGAATTAGAAGAACAACTATTGAAATTTCCAAACGCAGCACACGATGATGCAGTAGATGTTTGTTCTTATGCAGGGATAGTAATAAATGAATTAAATAAAATGTTTTTAAGATACGAGAGAAGATTTATAGGAGTGTGAATATGGATTTTTTAAAAACTACAGCAAGTAAATTAGTTCAGGAAATAATTAAAATGGGAAGTTCTTCCTCTTCTGGAGAATTAACTGATGACTTGCTAAAAAAGATGTTAAAAGATATTGATATAAGATCTGCTTTGGAGCTTATGCACGAATCTATTACATCTAGGGAATGGATGATCGCAACAGATGAGCTTGAATATGAAGCACAGGCTAAGGAAATACAGAAAAGATTTAATAATATTAATATGTCAAAAATTTTAGATGATATGTTGAAAGCAACTGTAAATAAAAAGAGTATTTTCGAAATATCGTTTCAAGACATGGTTGTAAATGACTTAATCTTATTGCCAAACAAATATATTTCTTTTGATAAAGACGAAGGCTGGAAAATAAAAACAAAAGATTCTGAAATTATTATTGCTAAACAGAGCAATAAATTTTTAGTATGTGTAAACAACGGAACATTGGAAAATATGCAAGGAGAAAGTGATTTAGAACCTCTTGTGAAAGTATTTAAATCAAAGGAAAATTTGGATAATAAATTAAATGCAATTATAGAAAAATACGGAGATATAATTACAGTATTTGCTTATGAGCCCCCACTTGAAACTGCTACAGAAGAGGAAAAGAAAAAAAGATATCAAAGTGTAGAAGATCAGGCAAAACAATTAAAAGAAGCAAAAGGAAAAGATGTTCTTGCAGTTCCGAGTTCCGGTCAAAAATCGATGGATGAATTTGTGAAATTTATCAAATTAGATGATTTAAAGCCTGAGATTTATACAGAGCTACAAAAAGAAAAGGAAAAAGCTATACAGAAATATATATTAGGCTCTACTCTTGTAACAGGGGTAGACGGGAACAGCGGTAATAGAGCGTTAGGAGAAGTACATAATGAACAGAAAGAGTTAAAAATAAATGCTAAAATAAAAAAAATTCGGGATTGGTTTCAAAAAATAATAGAAATTGATGCACAACTTTATGGATATAATAGTAAAAATTTCTATTTTAAATTTATAGAGGAACTTGATGAAAAAGGAACTCTTGAATTAGAGGAAAAGAAAGCAGAGATACTTTCTAAAAAAATGGATTCTATTTCAAAATTATCAACTGCAGGATACAGTTTAACGAAAGAAAAATTAGCAGAATTTTTGGGAATGGAAACGACAGACTTAATTGAAATAACAAATAGTAATACTACTGTACAAAATAATCCTGTTTCTGGAGATTTTGAATTTGCTAAAAAAAATGATATTTATAAAAAAAGAGAAAAAATCGAAAAAAACATGAAGGATTTTGACAATTTTATAAATGATACATTTGATAAATATCAAAGAAAAGTTATTAAAGCTGTAAAAGTTGCATTATCTAAAGTAAAAAATATAGATGATTTTTTTGAAATGAAGTTTGATTATGATAATTATTTAGAAGAAATGATTATAAAAGCTGAACTAATAGGATTTGATAATCAAGCCTCTCTTGATAATGCTGTAACAGAATTTTCATATTTTTCTAATGGAATAAAAGGAAAAACAAAAAATGATACACTTGATTTTTTTCTTAAAAAATATCCTGCATTACATGAAGATGTGGAAGGAATTACAGAATATGCAAGACATAAAAACTTCTGGATGAAGCCTATTACAGATATTAATATAACAGAAAAATTTTTAAATAATCTTATTAAAAATATTGAAAATGGTGGAAATTTTGAAGATTGGCTAAAAGATAGTGAAAAAATTATAGAAGAAGCGGGATTAAAAACCAAAGAAGGTTATTTGAAAACAGTATATAGAACAAATATGAGTCATGCGTATAATGCAGGAATATACAAAAGACAGGAAAAAATGAAAGACCTATTCCCATATTACCAATATAGCGGAACTATTGACGGGAGAGAACAAGAACATACAAGAAAATTAGATGGTAAAATATTTAAATTTGGAAGTCCTGAAGGAGATCTATACTATCCGCCAAATGGATATAACTGTCGATGTTATACTATTTCGTTGTCTTCGGCTGAAATAAAAGGAAAGGAAATTGTTTCTGGAAATATTGAAGGATTAGAGTCAAAGAATTTTTCCGGAAGCGTTGGAAATGAAAAATATATTCGAGAATTGGAAGAAAAATATCAAATTAAGGCTAAAGATTTTAACAGTCTAAAAGGAAAGAAAAAATTATTAAATAATGCCTTTTTTAGTAGAAAAGGGAAATATAAGAATGCACTTGACATTGTAAATCTTTATAGTATAATAGATGTACAGGATATAACTTATCAAGAGCATAAGGCTATCCTGAGTTACTCAGGGGATAGTTATACTGATATAAATGAGGTTCTACTATCAGGAAAAATTAATGAAAAGTTACAAAAGGAAATAGATTTAATAAGTTCTGCTATAAATAAAAACGAAATAAAAGAAAATATTCAAGTGTTTAGAGGAGTTTCGGGAAAACATACAGAACAATTAATCTTGATTGGAGAAAAACTTATTGGAAAAACAATTCCAAATAATTGTTTTTTATCAACAAGCTTATCATTTGATGTGGCTAAAAGTTTTGCAAAAGAAACAGGAGTAGTGTTTAATATAAAAGTTCCAAAAGGAAAAAAAGCTTTTTTTCTTAGTCAGCAAGATGCTTATTATTCCCCTGAATTAGAAATTTTATTTGATAAAAAAACAAATATAAAAATAGAAAAAGTATATAAGAAAGGCAAATTAACAATAATAGAAGGGAGTTTGCAATGAGAAAACAAGAAGATAACGGAGCAGATTTAGGAATTTTGATAATTCCTGAAACTAATAAAAGTGAAATAGAATATTTTAGAAATAATAAAATTAATCTTTATTATGAAGATGAAAAAGGAAATAGATTAAAAGATGAAAGATATTTTCCTGATAGGAGAGATATTTGGTTTGATAAGAAAAAATATGAAAAAATATATGGAAAAGATAATTATGGGAATAAAGATATCTTATCTTATAAAGGTAAATTATTATGAAAATAAAGAATAATATCAATGAATTTGTTATAACATTTCAAAAAAAATTAGATGATATACAACAAGAAAATTTAATGGATGAAATCGGTTTTTATATGGAAAATGAAATGCGGAAAAGATTTGATAGAGGAACTGACTATAAAGGAAAGGCTTGGAAAAAATTAAAGTATCGAACGGGAAAACCTTTACGAGATACAGGAGCTTTAATGGGGTCGTTAGGAACTGCAGAAATTAAAGGTGATACCGTTTCCATTTTTTCAAATTTGAAATATGCCAGACTCCATGATTTAGGTGGAACTATAGAACCCAAAAATAAAAAAATGCTAAAGTTTACCATAGGAGGAATAGAGTATTTTTCCAAAAAAATTAATGTTCCTGCAAGGAAATTTTCTGGAATTTCCAATAAAAATAAGGAAGATATTAAAAAAACTGTAAGTGATTTTTTCCTAAAAAAATTAAAATAGTTTGATAAATTTCAAAAAATAATATATAATAGTTATGTAAAAAGAAGAGACCAAGAGTCCGGTTACGCGAAAGCGAGCTGGACTTTTTTGTTTGTCAGTCACGACTGACAAACGGAAAGAAGGAAAAAATGAGTTATTTATTATTTAAAGCCGGAGATTATGGAAATAAAGGAAAATGGACAGGAGATAAGTTTAAAAAACTTTTAGAAAATAAAAAAGAACTTGATATTATCCCTTTTCATACTTCGGAGTTTACTGGGAAAGGAATTTTGAAACATGAAATACCTATTATTGGAAAATTTAAAAATATAAAAATAAAAGATGATGAAATAATAGCCGATGATATTGAAATATTTAATAAAGAACATTTTAAAAATAGAAAAGTTGACCGTTTATCAGTTGAAATAGAAAATGAAAAGATAACAAGAGTAGGAGCACTACCTGAGGGAGTTACTCCTGCAGTAGCAGATTCCGGCTCATTGAAAAATTTAGAATTTTCTGAAGATAAAATAGAAATGGATTGGATAAAACAAGATAAAACAATAATTTTTAATAGAGGTGATGAAATGAATTTAGAAGAAATTTTAAGTAAATTAGGAGGAATAGCTTTAGAAGATAAAATAAAACTTATAAATGCCACAATAAAGTCTTTAAAAGAACATGAAGTATCTGTTGCAAAAAAAGACATTGATTTATCTATATTTAAAGAAAAAGTTCCAGAAAAAACAGAAGAAGAAATAAAAGAAGAAGTAAAAAAAGAATTTGCAAAAGAGCAGGAAATAAAAGAATTTATGGAAAAAAATAAAAATAAAATTACTCCTGCAATGAAGGATTTAGGAATAGAAACATTAATAACTAAGGTTATGAAAGACAATGACGGAATTATAGAATTTTCCAAAAACAATGAAACACAACAGTCTAAATCCAAAGAGATTTTGGAAAAAATCTTTGAGGGTATGAAGTCTTATGAAAAAAATTCTATTGAATTTAATGGAGAAAATGAAAGTTATGCAGATGAAGAAATAAGAAAATATAAAGAAAGAAATGGAGTGAAATAAATGGCTGAAAGAAATAGAGTAGTTGTTAAAAAAACAGAAAATAAAAATTTGATTTTAAATGAATTTTTTCCACGATTTAACGTAACTCTAAAAGGCGGAGAAAATATAGAATATGGACAGGCTTTATCTCTTGATACCGCAACAGGAAAGTATATAAAATACACGGGAAGTGGAATTTTACCAAAAACCTTTTATTGTGGTATGGACGATGAAGTACAAACATCTTCTGATACTGTAATTCAAGTTGTGAGGAGTGCAGATATAGACGGAAAATATGTTAAAGGAATACAAAAAACAAGCTATGATGCACTTGATAATCTTGAAAAATACGGTATTTATGTAAAATTTTAACAAAAGAAAGGAGCCTATATAAATGGCATTAACACAAACACAAATAAAATTAACAGCATTATTTGCTGTTGTAGAAAAAAAAGTAACAACTCACTACTTAGATAGATTTTCGGGAACTAATCCTGACTTTTTAAGTGAAAATGAAACAATAAACATAAAGGACCTGAATGATTTTTTGGTAGAAGCAGGAATAATTGAACGTGGAAGCGAGATACCATACATAAAAGTTAATGGAATAGATTCTGCAGTAATTACTCCTGATATAATTGCAGCATCTTATCCTTTAAAACCTATTATGCCGACTTCTACAGTTACTTTGATTGGCGGAAAAGAAATTTCAGCACAAGACTTTGAAGATGATAGATTATTAGCTAAACTTAAAAATGCAATTTTAAAAACAAAAGAAAAAGCTGCAGCAAACATTTTCTTATTAGGAAAATATTTACAAAAAGAATCCGGCACAGTAATTGACTATAAATACGAAGAACCAAAAGAAATTGATGCAAAAACAGTTGAAAATTGGGTTATGTTCTTTTTTAAACTAATTGACGATTATGAAGAAAAAAACGGAATATACCCAGATAGACTGGAACTTGGAAGAAAATTATTTGAAAAAATAATAAAAAATAATGAATTCTTAGAAATAGCAAAAGCATATTCAAATAGCATCGGATTAAGCTCTGACAAACAGCAAGTATACCTTGACCTGTTAGGGCAAAGAATATCTAAATTAAAAAATGCAAAAACATTTGAAGATAAGGACATAAATGTGGATGAATACATTTATTTATCTTCAGATGCGGCACTAGTTTCCGCTTATGCAGCATTAGAAGCTGTTGATGACTCTGGGAATCCTTTCGTAGCAAGAACTACTGAAATATTGGATAAAAAAGCAGCCGATAAAGAAACTGCAAGAGGAAAAATGTTTGCAAAAACAGGATTTACACCTGTTGTGGCTATAAAAGAATTTATTGTAAGATATAAGGTGAAAAACATAGATAGCATTGTCATGTCAAAAGCTGTTTCAGATTTAGATGCAATTGCAAATTACTATTTAACAATGGAAGTGGCAAGCATGACAGCAGCTATAAGTACACTTACTGATAAAGATTTATTGAATTATATGCTTATAAAAGAAACGAGAAAGAGCGGTAAAGACGCAATAAATTCAAGATTAGGTGAATTATAGAGGTAATATATGTTAGAAAAAATTTCGGCGGCTTCGAAAGAAGTCGCTTTGAATGAAAAGGAATTTGAAAAAATAAATTATATTCCAAAAACAATCTTGATTGAACTCTGTAGGGTTTCAAAACTAACTGCAGAAGAAATGATAAAGGAAATACAGGAAAGACTTATTCCTGATTGCGATATTTTTATTAAAATTTACATCGGAGAAGAAAAATTCAAAAACTTAGGTAAAGAGAATACAAGAATATTACAGGAATTGTATGTTGCTTGGAAATTATACGAGTCTACAGAAAATGAAAAAGTATCTGAAGACAAAAGAGATACTTTATATAAACTATTAGATCAAATAAAAGGAACAGCTTCAGATTCCGGTTCTGGAAATTTAGAAAGTGATAATAGATATGGAGAAATAAGAGTATTTAAAGGAGAGTAAAATGTTTGATTTGATTTTATTAAAACTGGAAGAAAGCATGAAAAAAGATTATCCAGATTTCTCTCTTTTTATAACAGATGAAATCGAGGATAAAGATTTTGTTAGAAATACTATTGTTTGTGAAATATCTGAAATTATTTTAATAGATAATAAGCACTACCACGTTATTCTGAATTTTTATATAACTAAGCCAAAAATACAAGATGATTTGGGGAATTTCATTGTTCAATCTCTTGATATTTTAAGAAAAATCCAAAATTTGGATGAAAACATGTCCTTTTTTTCCCGAAAATTAAGTGTAGAATTTGGAGAGCTAAGAAATAATGATGTAAAAGATACATTTCGGGTTTGTAGAATCTCCGGACAATTTGAAATTACAAACCCTGTTAAAAATATATTAGATAGAAAAAATGAATATAAGCCTATGTTAAGGCTATTTACAAATAAAAAAGAGGTGAAATAAATGAACGGAAGTCCTAAATTTGTGCTTGAAATTGAGGAAAGAGCAGCAACAGCAATTCAAAGAAGCCAACAAGGTGTTTTAGGAATTATTTTATTTGATTCAACTAAAGACGAAGAAATATATAAATATGCAAATGCATTAGAAGTATTACAAGCAGACTGGACTGATAAGAACTTCAAATATTTAAGAAATTTAGCTTTTGTAGGTGGACCTTATAAAGTTGTTGTAAGAAGGATAAAAACAGAAGAAAGAACAACTATAAATTTATCAAAAATTTTATATGAACTAGAAAATGAAGTTGATTCTTTTGTAATACCTGAAGCTACAGAAGATGAAACAGATGGACTAATATCTTATGCTAAACAAAGGCACAACGTCGAGACTGGAAAATTAGCAGTAGATTTTAATCAAGCATCATTTTTTACGTTTGTAGCTTCTGATAAAAACCCTGATCATCACGCAATTATTAACAATGACATCGATGAAGTTACAGTAAGCGGAACACAATATACAAAGTCTGAATTTGCTCTTGCTATTGCATCTTTGGAAGCAGGATGTAGCATAAGTAGAAGTATTACTAATATGAAGATGGGATTTATAGAAAAATGTAAGCTTCCTGAAAATCCGGGAACAATAACAAAAGCCGGAAAAATTACCGTAGCTTTACAAAAAGACGACACAGGACTAAGTTATTATGTAATAAATAGAGGAGTTACTTCTTTTGTAAGTCCTACTACTATAAAACAAAGAAGATTTAGCAAAATAAAAGTAGTGAGAACTTTATTAATGGTAACGGAGGATCTTAAAAAAACTTGGGATATTTATAAAGGAGCAAGAAATAACAATTACACGCAAAAAATGGCTTTAATAAACGCTATAAATGCTTATACAAATTCCTTAATGGAGCAAGGAATATTAGACTCTGAATATCCCAATGAATTTGATATTGACATAGCGGAACATAAAAGAATTCTTATGACAGAAAGAAATATGACAAGAGAACAAGTGGATAAATTAAGTATTTCTGAAATCCGAAGAATAAATACAATTGATAGAGTGTATATTTTGTGTGAACAGCTAATGCCTGTTGATGCGATGGAAGATTTTTACGGAAAAGCAATAATAAGAAGTTAGGAGGAATAATTAATGGATAATATATTTAAACCCCAGCAAGTTATGTCCGGATCATATGGAACTTGTATGATAAATGGGGAAGTGATAGCGGAAGTTTTTGAATGGACGGCACAAATTAAAGTAGATAGAAAAGAAATAAAACTTCCCGGTGGACAAATGGGGAAAAAAATAACTGGGCAATCTGGCGAAGGAACCTTGAAAAGATATAAATTAAATTCCAAATGGACTACTTATTTTGAAAAACTAAAAGACGGAAAAGAAGTTTTATTTGAGTTATATTTGGAAGTTAATGATCCTGATGCTTCAGGAGCAGAAGCTATAAAAATATCCGAGTGTTGGAACGACGAAGGATATGAATTTTCTGCTAAACACGGAGAAGAAATAACTGAAGAACTAAAATTTGGATTTATAGCTAACAAATTAAAATCTGTTGAAAGGGCATAGTATGGATTTAAAAAAATTAATAGAAGAAAGAGAGAAATATTTAAAAGAACAAGAAGAAAAAAAATACTTGAATATAAAAATAGAAAGATACTCTGAACCTTTTAAGTTAAGAAAACCTACAGCAGAAGAATTTTTAGATTTATGTGCTAAAAAACTAGGTATTAAAGACTTTAACAAAAAAGAAATAAATCAAAAGTTAATGGAAAATCCTGAAAGATTGTTAAAAGACATGAGTAACTTTATTTTTACCTTCTTTATAGAACCTAATTTTGAGGAAAATTCAGCCGAGTTAATGGCAGAATTAAATGTAGAAAGCAGAGGAGAAATAATAAGAGAATTTTTTGAATTACATGAAATAGCCAATATTTTTAAGCAGTTAGTTGAAGAAACCGCAAAAGATTTTGAAAAAGGTAAGAATGAAAAAGTAGAAAAAATAAAAAAAAAATAAAAGAAAATAAAGATTCTGTTTTAAATGCAATAATATACTATATGCAAAAAGGTTGGACTCCAGCAGATTTTAAAAATGTAAATAATGAACTCTGGGAATATTATATTGCTGTAGCAGAATTGGAAAGTGAAAAAAAGAAAAGTATAACTCTTGAAGAATTCTTGAGTTTGTAAGAGGTTCAAACAGAGTTTTGAGCCTTTTCTTTTAGGAGGAAAAATGGCTAATGAGCAATATATGGCAATGCAAATTCAAGTTGAATTGCGGGAAGCGATTTCAAGTTTATCGCATCTTTCAAATGAAATGAAAAACTTGAGCTTTACAGTTAATGATAGTGAGGAAAAAAATAAAAAGTTTGATGATAGTTTTAAAAATGCAACTGAAACATTAGAAAAAGCAGGAAAAACCATAAAAAGGACAAAAACTTCCCTTGATGAATTTCAGAAGGAAACAAATAAATCTGGAAAGAGTGCTGATAAAACAGGTAAAGAATTTAAAGAAATGGGGGAAGAAGCTAATAAATCGGGAAAAAAAGGTAAAAAAGGAATAAAAGAACTATCCGATGAAGCAGGTAATGCGAGTAAAAATGTTTCCTTTTTTAAGGATATTTTTAAAGCTAATTTAGCAATGGGAGCAATAAAAACAGTTGGAAAAGCTATTTGGAATTTTGGAAAAAATGCTGTTAATGTTACTAAAAATTTCCAAAGTAGCATGAATGAAGTTTATACACTGCTTCCTAACATAACACAGCCACAAATGCAAAAAATGAAAGATGATATTTTAGATCTTTCAAATAAATTTGGAGTTCTGCCTGAGAAAACAGTTCCCGCTTTATATCAAGCTTTATCAGCAGGAGTGCCGAAAGATAATGTAATGTCCTTTTTAGAAACTGCACAAAAAGGAGCAACAGCAGGAGTTGCAGATATAGAAACTTCGGTTGACGGTTTATCCTCAATTGTAAATGCTTGGGGGGAGAAAAATATAAATGCGGCTCAAGCAAGCGATTTAATGTTTACTGCAGTAAAACAAGGTAAAACAACATTTAAAGAAATTGCATCCGGAATTAGTAAAGTTGGACCTTTAGCCGCAAGTTTAGGAGTGCAATTTGGGGATGTTTCTGCAGCATTAGCCAGTATGACTTCAAAGGGTACTCCAACAGAAGTGGCAATGACACAATTAAAAGCAGCATTTTCGGAGTTATCTCAGGGGACATCTAAAGTTTCTAAAGAATTTAAAGCGGCATCCGGAAAATCTTTTAAGGAGTTTATTGCATCCGGTGGAAATTTGCAGGGTGCTTTAAAAATATTAGAAGAGCGTTCTAAAAAAACCGGGAAAGGTATAAATGAACTTTTTGGAAGTGCTGAAGCGGCACAGGTAGCATTATCCCTTACGGGAGAAGGAGCTAAAAAATTTGCCGATGATATAGAAGCTATGAAAAATGCCACAGGAGCAACTGACACAGCATTTGAAACAATGAATAAAGGAATTGAAGCAACTTGGAACAAGTTAAATACTAATTTTACAACAAGGCTTATAAAGTTGGGAGATGCAATGGCTCCTACTATTGAAAAAATAGGAAATATAATATTAGGAATTTTCCCTTATATTGACCAACTGGGAGCCTCTTTTAATAGTCCTATGTTTCTTGAATTTAACAAGCTTATGATAGAAATAGGGAAAATTATAAGTGCTACTTTAGTGCCTACATTAATACAACTTGTAGGCATTGTAGGCGGAGTTTTAATGAATATTTTCCAAAATTTTATGGCACATGGTGATCAATTTAAAACGATTTTTGAAGGATTATCTAATGTTATTGTTGTATTCGGTGGAATTTTTTCTTCTGTTTTTCAAGTTTTAGGCGGAATAGTAAATAATCTTGTAAGTATTTTTTTCGGTTTTTTTACCGGATTTATGAAGGCTGCAGGACTTACTGGAAATTCTGGAAAGAAATTATCCACAACTTTATCTTCTGCCTTTATGACAATTGCAAACATAATAACCAGCGTTTATAATTTTGTAAGACCTATTTTAAACTTTATTGCACAGTTGTTAGGCTGGGTTGTAGGAACACAAGTTAAAGCATTATTAGACCTGTTTAATTTATTAGGAAATGCTATAAATAAAGTAGGCGGATTTTTTAAAAAAATATTTAATAAGAAGGATGCTGAAGAAAGTAAGGAATCTCTTCAAGATGTTAATAAAGAACTTAAGGAATTAGGAAAAACTGCTGAAAAAGGTGCTACAGCACAAGTGGAAATAAATAAAAAAGAAAACATAGAAACAACGATTGATTATAAACAAGGAGAAATACCAGCACCTTCTACAAATATGCCGGCAGAAATAAAATTTGACTCAAAAAACCTTTCTGCAGATATTGAAAAAATAGGAGGAGCTATACAAAATAATCCTCAAGATGCAACAAGAAATAATGTTTTAAATGATTTAAAAACTGAGTTAGTTTCAGTAAAAACTGAAATTATTGCAATGAAAAATTTTCTTGGACAGAAATTAGATAATGTGTCAAGTTCTATTAAAAATAGGAATTTAATTTTAAACGTACATGGATTAACTGCAGATGAAGTAGTAAATAAAATAAGAGCATCTCTTGAGAAAGGATAAATATGTTTAATTTAGATTATAAAATATTCATAAAATTTGATGAAGCTATTGATTATAGCAATTTAAAATTTTTAGGAAGTAACAGTTTTAATACTGTAGATTTTTTATCAAAAAAAATGGGGGATGTAAAATTTTTGGAAAAAGCAAAAGAAATAATGAATAATAAATTTGGTGATGCTATGTCGTCAAAATTGTTCGCTCAGGCGAATAATTATCTTCAAAACTTAAAAGAGTATTATTTATTTCCTGTTTCGCCCTCAGAGCTAAAATTTAAAGGAATAGGAAAATGGGAAAAAATAGAAACTGTAAATGGAATTTTAAAATTAAAAAGTAAAAATGACCTGCAGGCAATTTCTTTTCAATCTTTTATTCCTGAGCAAAAATATAATTTTGCATCACACCATTTGTTGGATCCTTTTACAACTTTTATTCTGTTTAAAAGTTTGGAAGTTAGTGATAAACCTGTCCGATTTATTCTTATCGGAAAATTCGGAAAAAGCACATTGACAAGTTTAGTAAATCCTGTAGACTTAAATTTTTTAGCGACAGTAAATCGATTTGAAGCAGACTTTGACAATACCGGAACATTAAATTTTGATATAGAATTTGAAGAATTTCAAGAATTTGAAGATATAAAAGAAGAGCAAAATTTAAAAGAAAAATTATACTATAAGGTGGAATAAATGAGAGTAATAATAACAAATCCGGAACAGAAAAGATATGATGTTTCAAGTTTAGTTAAGGATAATATTCAATTAAGTAGTAATATAGACAATATAGCAGCTCAAATGGATTTTGAACTTGCTTATAATTACAGGGAAAAACTTCCGTTTTCTCCTGTTGATTTAGATGATGGAGCTTGTTCCATTGAACTATATGATGATTTGGAAACTAATATTTTCCAAGGCATCATTCCAAAAGTTCAGATAAGTAAAGATTCTCCGAAATTTACTGCTTATGATCCCGGCTTTTATATTTCCCGAATAGCTGATATATTTCAGTTTAATAATATTACAGCTGATAAATGTATCCAAAACATGCTAAATGAATTTAAAATGCCAGTTGGAAATATTGAAAACAGCACTGTTAAAATTGATGAATATTTTTACAAAGAAACCATTGCTGAAATTATAAAAAAAATCATTGAAATAATCAAAGAAGAATCAGGAGAAAATTTTTATTTCTATTTCAAAGAAAATAAATTTCACTTTTGCAAAAGAAATAAAGACAAGTATGAAGATGGCAATATTACCCCGAAAAGGTATAGCATTTTAATCAATAAAAAATATATCGATATTTTTAAATTTATAAAAGACGCTTCTTATTCAGTTTCGTTCGAAAATATGAAAAACAGCATTATTGTCGTTGATGGAGATGACAAAAAAATGAATAAAACAGATCTGGCCAAAGATGAAGAAAACATAAAAAAATATGGATTATTACAATATATAGTAAAACAGGAAAAAAATGACCAGAAAGCATCTTCTAAAAAAAATAAAAACGAAAGTAAAAAACAAAAAAAGAAATCTAAAAAAGAAAAATCTGAAAAGAAGAAAAAAGAGAAAAAGCAGATAAAAGCTATTAATTTATTAGAAGAAAAAAATAAATTAGATAAAACTTTTACTTTAGCCGTTCCCGGCATTCCTATTTTAAGAGCCGGAGATTTGGTAAAAATAGAAAAAAATCAAACAGGAATACAAGGTATATTTGAAGTAAAAAGTGTAAATCATGCTTTTTCAAGGAAATATACCTTATATGATACAAATATATATTTTATGAGTTTAACATTAGATTTAATTGAAAGGATTGATTAATATGGAAGAAAAAGAAAATATAAACGATGTAAAACACGAAGAACCTGACAAATCCTATAATGCTTTAGCACAGGTATTGCAGGAGAAATTTAAAAATCCCGACTGGAATGGACCGTTTTTAGGAACGGTCATTGAAGCTCCACCAAATTTAAGAGTGAAAATTGATGAAAAAATAATACTAAATAAAGACAAAATAATAGTAGCATGGGAAAAAGTTAAAGGATATAATCGAGAATTTGAAGAAAAAGGAAATATAAAAATAGAAATAGAAGAAATTAATATAAGTGACAATTCAAATCAAGATAGTGGAGGTAATATACATAAAAAAATAGTCGCTTCCGGAAAACTTTCAGGAACGTACAAAGCTGAAGGCAATAATAAGTGGACGGATGAGCTTAAAATTGGAGATGAAGTGATTTTGAATGAATTTAAAAATCAAAAAAAATTCTATTTAGTGGATAAGGCTTATCAATATTAAAAAAATATGCTATAATAACATAAAAGTAAGAGACCGAGAGTCCAGTTATGCGAAAGCGAGCTGGACTCTTTTTATTTGTCAGTCATGACTGACAAACTGGAGGTGATTTAATGAGTCTACCCAACTCTATGTTAAGTAACATGAAAGTTTATGGCGAAAACAAAAACATAGAGGCAGAAGAAGAAAAACCGAGATTTGAATTAAAATGGGATTTTAAAAAAAATGATTTTTTATATGATGAAAAAGGCTCTCCTGTATTACTAAAAACAAAAAAAGAGATTGTAAAACAATGGATAATTAAGTGCCTTATAGTAACTAAAAACGCTTGGAGAATTTATTATAAAGACAAATCTACGTTTGGAGTCGGTATTCAAAAATATAAAGGAAGAAATCCTTTGACAGAAGAATTTTTAATATCTGAAATTAAAAGAGAAATAATTGAAGCTCTTCGAGAACATAAATATATAAAATCTATAGAAAATTATTATTCTATTTTTGAACAGGATAAATTAAATTTTGAATTTGATGTAGTCCTCAACTCTGCAGAAAAAGAAATTCTAAAGATAGATGAGGTGTTTGAATTTGGTAACTAGAGAAGAAATAGAAATAAAAAAAGATGAAATAAATCAACTTACTGACCAAATTTTTAAAGAAACAATGCAAAATTTTGAAAACTCAGTCGGTAGTTTTCCACGAGAAATAGTTCGAGCTTTTATAACTGAATTATTGATTCAAAATAATTTATATGACGAATTATCTAAAAAACATCACGCTGAAACAGCAAAAGGGATTGATTTAGATAAAATTTGCGAAGAAGATTATATTTTTAGATTTCCAGCAGTGGCAGCAACAGGAACAGTAAAAATTTATGGAATACCGGGAGCTATAATTCAAAAAGGATATCAAGTAGCTTCAAATAAGAATTTATATGAGATACAAGAAACAAAAGAAATTCCTTCTAATGGAGCTATTGGAAATACAACTGTTTTAGTAAAAGCTGTTGAAGCAGGAAGCTCTGGAAATGTTTCAATCGGAGAAATAAACTCTTTTGCTGTGTCATATCAAGGACTTGAAAGAGTTGAAAATGAAATAGCTGTTACTAATGGAAAAGATATAGAAACAGATGAGGAATTATATATACGGAGAAAAAAAATTTTATCTAGAATTTGTGCGAACTATAATGCAACAATGATAGAAAAGATGTTATTAGAAAACTTTGACATATTGAAAAAAATTAAGATTGTCCCTCGCTGGAACGGCAAAGGAACACTTAAAATAGTAGTAACAGGAAAAGAAAACAATATAATCGAAACTGCAGATCTGAATAAAATAAAATTATTTTTAGATAATGAAATTATAACAGATGCAGAATTTACAGTGAATTCGGTAAGAGATAAAAAAATAAACATAACTCTTGAAGCAATTTTAAATCGAGAATATGACGAAGAAAGTGCTATCAATCTAACAAAAAAAATATTAAATGAAGCATTTTTGAAAGGATTATTTGAAGAAAACAGAATTTACTATGCTGAAGTAATTGAAAAATTACTTGAAGTAAAAGCTTTCAAGAAAATTTCAAATATAGATATAAACAACACAAAAGAAGATATTATATTAACAGACGAAGATCTTGTAAGTATCGGAACTGTTACTATAAAATCTTTAGATTAGGAGGAAAAATGAGCGGATTTACTTTATCTGCAAAATCTCAAATTTTAAATAATATGTTAGCTGGAAAAACATATTATGCAGGACTATTAACAAGTTTTTCTACGTTGCCGTCCGGAGTAGAAAATGCAGTTGAACTTGTTGCTGCATCATATAGTCGTAGAGCTATAAATTTCAGTACAACTTCATCAAACGAAACAAGCAACACAGCTTCTGTTAAATTTCCTGAAGCGAGAGAAGACTGGGGAAGAGTCGTAGGAATCGGAATATACGATTCCCTAAGCGGAGGGAATTTAATAAATTATGCTTTGTTTGATGCAAGGGATGAAGTCATTATTCATGCTCTAATGCAATATGAAATAGCAAAGAATTTCTACGTCATAGGATTAAGAAATTAATGCAAAAAAATGTTCATCAAAAATCCGGGCATTATATTAAAGAAAATTTTAGAACTTCGGAATTATTTGATTTTTATGTAAGAGATTTTGTAAATGACGGACGTTCCGAAGACTACAGCTTAATAAAAATTAATGCTAAACAAGCTAATTTTGTGAAGCATGTAAATAAATTAAGAGAATTAAAGGCAGTTAATCTATTGCAGTTCAAAGTAAAAGATTTTGCCTTTTACAATATAGACGAGGATTATGTAAAATTCACTCAAAAAATTACAGAAAAAACGTTTCCTTTTGCTTTAGGATTAGACAAGGATTATTCTTTAATTTTATACAACATTGCGAGAAATGATTATTACAATAGTATGCTTAAATCTCTTCCAGGAATATTTCAGTCGGCAAAATTAATTCAAAGTATTTTTCGTTTTGCTGATGAAGAATTGAAAAAACTTGAATTTTCAATAGATAATGCAATCAAAAACAGAAGATTTTTAACAGCAAGATCTGAAATTTTAGAAAAGTTTGAAGAGGATTATGGACTGATTTCAAGCAAAAATCTTTCTACAATTTTTCGATTAAATAGAATAATTGCTAAAAGAATGCTTTCAAAATCAGCAAAATTAAATGATATAAAAGAAACTATGAAACTATATTTTATACATAACGAAAATACTACTATTGAAAATGATAAAGACAATTTTCAGTATATTATAAATTTTAAATCAAACAGAATAGATAGAGAATATCTAGATTACTGGCTTGATTTGATTTATGAAGTTATTCCTGCATGGTATGAAATAAAAATTATATATTAGTTTGTCAGTCACGACTGACAAACGGAAAGGAAAAAATGAAAAAACAGACATTAGATTTGATAAAAAATATAAATGAAACAACTTATATTCCTACAAATACTGAAAATAATGTTTTTGAACTATTCCAACTTGATACAATAGCAGATTTGAGAAAAGTATCAAGAAATTTTATGAAATTATATGTTTTATTGAATAATTTGGACAATATGACAGGATTAGCTACAAATGAAAATCCCGGTATTGTAAAATTTGGACTTGAAAATGGGAATGCAGTAGATGTAAAAGATTGGCTAAAAGGAATTGGCGGAATATTAGGAGGCTATGTTTCAAAAGTTTCTAATAAAGAGGCAGGGAAATGGTACATAAATGATTTAACCGATGGAAAAATATATAAATGTATAGAAACACATGTAAGCACAAGCTTTGACCTTACAAAATATAAAGATATTTCCAATTACGGAATTTCGGACAGATTGGAAAATTTATCCAATTTTAGGCAAGAGGAAGTAAGATTAAATAGTGCCAATGGATTAAATCAACAGATTTTTAATCTAATTGCTGTTGGGAGTTTAAGAATAATTAGTTTTTCCAATCTTGGCGTAAAAAATGAATACGAAACCAAATTTGTAAATATTCCAGATTGGTTTTGCAAAAATGCAGTTACTTTAAATTTTTCTGCCGCAAATGGAACGGGCGGAGCAGGCGGAGAAGTTGCAGAATGTTACTTTAATGCCACAGAAAGAAGTTTAAGTATTTTTCCATCTATACGTAACGGGCATATTGGAAATTTACAAATGACGGGGCAAGGAATAACTGTAGCAAGGATTTAACCATTGGAAACATACACAAAATTAATATGTCTGGGGTTGTTTATTTTATTAGAAGGATATCCGCCATGTGCTCCTACCTCAAAGATCCCGTTAGAACGCAAAGTAAAAAACGGTTCTATCCATGTTTCTCCTTTGTAAGGAAGGTAAGGAAGATTAAAAAGTGCAACTCCAGGAGAATTAATATATCCATTGTAATTTGTTTTTAAATAACCGTTAAAAATAACAATGTTACCTATTTTTATTAATGTACAAGTTTCAAAGTAGAGTGTTGTTCGGCTGTCAATCTGTGTGTTTTTTAGATACACTATTTCGGACAAATTTTCCAATTTGTACAAAAATCCCCTATACTTAAAAGAAAGTATAGGAGTGATGAAAAATGGTAAATAAAAATTGGAAAATTTATGAAGAGTATTTAAATAGTTGTATAGCGAGGAACGAAGCAACTAAAAATACAACATATAGAACTTATACAAACAATATAAAACAGTTTATTGAGTATCTCAAAAAATATGAGAATAACTGTTATTTATTAGGTAAAAATACAATGAAAAGTATAGTACCTGTTTTAGAAAAATTTATAAGATATTGTAGAGAAATTAGAGGTAATAATGCACAGACAATAAATAATAAATTAACAGCAATCAGTAGCTTTTATGTTTGGGCAGTTAAAAGAGATTTGATTGAAGATCATCCGTTCCGGGATAAATTAGATAGACTGAAAGTTACAGATGTGGAGAAGAGAAGAAAAAGCTATTATTTAAGCAGTAAAGAAGTGGTAGAAATACAGGTAAAAATGAAATTGTCTGAAAAATATGACTTACAAGATCAGTTAATATTCAATCTTATTATTGATACAGCATGCAGAATAAGTGCATTACATTCAATCAAAATCCAAAATATTGACTTAGAGAACGGAATAATTGCAGGAATAGTAGAAAAAGAACAAAAAATTGTAGAGTTTGCAATATTTGAGGAAACGATAAAGCTTATAAAGGAGTGGTTAAGATGTAGAAATAACAGTACGGAATACTTATTTGTTACCAAATACAATGGAGTATCTAAGCAAATGAGTAAAAGCACTATAAGAGATAGAATAAGAAAAATTGGAAAGCTTGTGGGAATAGATACCCTTTATCCTCACAGTTTGAGAAAAACAAGTATTAATCTATTAGCGGAAGTCGGTGGAATTGATTTAGCAAGTGAATTTGCTAATCATTCAGGAGTAGATGTTACAAAAAAGCATTATATTAAAAAGAAAACAGGAGAAGAAAAAAGAAACCAAATTTTAAAAATTAGAAAAAAATTAGGATTTTAGGAGGAAAGCAATGGAATTCAAAATTTATCTTTATTCTGAGAGAGGAGAACTTTTAGGAATATACCTAGCTCCAACACAAGAACAATTTGAATCTGATAAATTAAAATACTGTAGCGAATTTAAGGAAGGAGAAAATTATATTTCTTATACTGAAATTATAAATCCAATAATAGAAAATGGAGAAATAAGAGAGATGACCATTTCTGAAAAAATAAAAAATAAAATTATTATTTTAAAAGATGGTGAATTTTTAGAAAATAATGAAATTAAAAAAATTGAAAAGCCGGATAATTACAGTATATGGAACAAAAGTAAAAATAAATGGGAAGAAGATAAAATATTAAAACTACAGTATCTGAAAGATTTAAGGTACACTAAACAACAGGAATATGTCAAATATAAAAAAGAGTTAGAAGAAAAAAATAACGAAAAAAAAGAGTTTGAACAACTTGGATTTGACATAACTGAAACAGAAGAAAGAATAGTTGAGATAAGTTCGGAAATGGACCTTCTAAAAAAAGAAATAGCTAAATTAAATAAAGAAATAAAAATTATAGAAAAGGAGGTTAAGAAATAATGCAAGAAAGATTTGACAGAATTTTTAAATATCTACAATTAGTTGAAGGAGGGTATTTCAATCATAAAAATGATAAAGGCGGAGCAACAAAATACGGTATTATAGAAGTTGAAGCTAGAAAATATGGCTACAAAGGGCATATGAGGGATATGCCACTATCCATAGCGGAATATATATATAGAAAGAAATACTTTTTAGGAAATCGGTTAAATGAAATAGTAGACGACAAAGTATCTTTATCCGTGTGCGATTGGATTGTAAACAGCGGGACTTGGGGTGCTAAAAAAGCACAACAAGCTTTGAATATAATAAATGGTAGTAACTTAGCTGTAGATGGAAAAATAGGAAATAATACTTTACTTGCCTTAAATAACGTAAATCCTCAAAAATTTCTCGAAGTTTACCATGACTTGCAAAGAAAGTTTTACAGAAGTATAGTAGCAAGTCGACCAACACAACAGGTATTCCTTAAGGGCTGGCTAAACAGGGTTGATAGAAAAGAAAAATTTATAAAAAATAATTTTTAAATAAAAAACAGGAGATGATTCAAATGAAAGAATTTTTATTACAAATTGTAAATGGA
>NZ_RQYW01000020.1 GCF_003932895.1 Leptotrichia sp. OH3620_COT-345
AAGAAATATATGGAAAAATTCAAAGAGTATTTCAGTGTTGAAAGAGAACTTGAGACAATAGATTGGGAAGAATATATGAAATTTAATGAAATATATCCGTTTCTGAGTTTTGAAATAGAGGGGATAAGTAAAGAGGAATTAAAAGAATTAAGAAGAAAAATAAAGCCTTATTTTAATGACAAAATTCTTTATATAAGATTGATAGATGTCAATAAATTAATTGAATAATAGCATAGTTATCATTTTAAGAAATTTATTTATTATAAAAACAAAGATTGAATACTAAAGTAAATATTCGGCATTCAAAATTTTCCGAATAAATATGAAATTATGCTGAAAAGGAAAACAGCTGTCTGAGCGAAGAGAGTTTGCTGTTTTCCAAGCATAATGAATATTTATGAAGGATAAAAAAATTTGTAGTCGATAGCAGGAGAGTGAGGGCGGCAATGAGCCCTCACGGAGATATAAGCGTATTTACAGCATCTTTTAATTGATTTAAAGCTTTTTCGAGAACTCCTCTCGGACAAGCGGCATTAAGTCTCATAAATCCCTGTAAATCTTTTTGGAAAGCTCTTCCGGAATTTAGTCCCAGCTTTGCTTTTTTCAGCATAAATTTTTCAAGCTCTTCCTGATTCAAGTTCAGATTTCTACAATCAAGCCATATTAAATAAGTCGCTTGAGGAATATTGGGCTTTATAAGGGGTATATTTTCCTTAAAATAATTATAAACGAACATAATATTATCTTCAAGATACTGTTTTAGCTGAGAAAGATACTCCTCTCCTTCAGTATAGGCAGCTATGGTTGCAACTAAATTAAAAGGATTATTTCTATGAACTTCGAGATTTTTCCAAAATTTATCAAATTTATTTTTTTCCTGTGTATTGTTAAATACAACAGTTGCACATTGAAGACCGGCAACATTAAAAGCTTTTCCTATCGATGTGCATGTAATTGTGTTTTTAGAAATTTCTTCCGAAACACTTGCCATAGGAATATGCTTATTATTCCACAAAGTAAGATCGGCATGAATTTCATCTGAAATAACAGGAACATTGTATTTGATACATAAATCACCCATAGATTTAAGTTCATTGTAATTCCATACATGTCCGATAGGATTTTGAGGATTACATAAAATAAAAAGTTTAGGCTGTTCTTTCAGTTTGTTTTCAAAATCTTCCAAATCGAAATAATATTTACCGTTTTTTTCAATAAATTTATTTTCGATAACAAATCTCTCATTATCATGATTAATGTCATAAAATTCTGAATAAACAGGGGTCTGAATCAATATTTTATCTCCTTTTTCTGAAAACTGTCTGACTAATGTGGCAAGAGCCGGAACAACTCCTATACTGAAACTCAATAATTCTTCCTTCACTTTCCAGTTGTATTGTTTTTTCTGCCAGTCTATAAAGGAACCAAAATATTCTTCGGGTCTGTAAACATAACCGAAAATACCGTGTTTTGCTTTTTCTTCAAGGGCTTTTATGATGGGATCAGCTGTTTTAAAATCCATGTCTGCAATCCAGAGAGGTATAATATCATCTGTTCCGAATTTTTTAACAAGTTCGTTATATTTTGTAGAATGGTTGCTTTTTCTGTCGATTATTTCATCGAAATTATATTTCAATATATTTACCTCCAAAATTTTCAGATATTTTTAGATTTTATTCAATAACGGTTCTCAATATTTCAAGAGTTCCTTTTAACACTACATTTATATGAGGAGGTACCAGTAAAGATTCCCCTTTTTTTACTTCCATTGAAAAATTTTTGGCATAAACTGTTCCTGTTCCGTCCAATATAGAATAGATTATCATACTTTCATTACTTATATCTTCAAATTCATCATTAATTTTTATTTTATCAATGGAATAATATTTTTTTCTTATGAGATTTTTTCTTGTTTCCCCTTTTTGAAAATCAGTATTTACAATTTCCACTTTTTTATTAAAATCTATTACTTCTGCCGATTGTTGTATGTGCAGCTCTCTTTTTACACCTTTACTGTCAATTCTGTCAAAGTCATAAATTCTGTAAGTAACATCTGAATTTTCCTGTATTTCTGCGAAAAGGACACTTCCTTTCAGTGAAGCATGTACCGTTCCCGGTATAATATCTATGAAATCCCCTTTTTTTACTGTTTTTTCTTCAAATATTCCTTCAAAATCATTATTTTCAGCTTTTTTTAAAAATTCTTCTTTTGTAATACCTGATTTCATGCCCATTATAAGAGTTGCATCGTTACTGGCCTCCATAATATACCATGATTCACTTTTACCGAGCTCGTTATGGTTTTTCATTGCAGTTTCGTCATCAGGATGCACTTGAATAGAAAGTCTGTCATTTACGTCAAGATATTTGATGAGTAGGGGAAATGTATTTCCATATTCATTATATACTTTTTCGCCTACGAGTTTTTCCTTGTATTTGTCATATACTTCCTGTAAAGTTTTTCCGGCAAGAAATCCGTTTTCAACGATGCTCATTCCGTTCGGATGAGCTGAAATTTCCCATGACTCTCCTATTTTTTTGTTTTCAGGGAGTGTCATGTTCAGTTTTTCTTCAAATTCGCGTCCTCCCCACACTTTTTCTATAAAAACTTTTTTAAATTTTAACGGATATAACATAAAATTTCTCCTTGTAAAAGTATAATTTATAGAGAAATAATAACATTTTCATAAGGAAAAGACAATATAAAAATTAAAATAGAAAAGATATTGTATATAGAAAAAATATATGTTCTGTAAAAATGTGTATATTCAAAATTTTTAAAAAGTATGATAAAATATATATCTAATAAAGAAAATATGAAGAAAGGAGTATATGACATTTATGTAAATGTTATATAAATAAAGAAATGAATATAATATTATTTGGAGCTCCTGGAGCAGGTAAAGGAACTCAGGCAAAGGAACTAACTAAAAAATACGGGATACCTCAAATTTCCACAGGAGATATTTTAAGGGAAGCAATAGCGAATCAGACACCGTTAGGCTTGGAAGCAAAAAAACTCATGGACGGAGGAAATTTGGTATCTGATGATATAGTAAACGGTCTTGTGGGGACAAGGTTAAAAAAGGCTGATTGTGAAAAAGGATTTATCCTTGACGGATTTCCGAGAACAGTAGCTCAGTCTGAAAGTCTGGATAAAATACTTGAAAATCTTAATAAAAAAATAGAAAAAGTAATCGCTCTTGATGTTAGTGATGATGAAATCATAGAAAGAATTACGGGAAGAAGAGTTTCTAAAAAAACAGGGAAGATTTATCATATAAAATATAATCCTCCTATTGATGAAAAAGAAGAAGACTTGGAACAGAGAGCAGATGATAATAGGGAAACTGTTATGAAAAGGCTTGAAGTGTATAATAAACAGACTGCCCCTGTACTTGACTATTATAAAAAGCAAGGTAAAGTGTTTAATGTGGATGGAGGGAAAAGTCTTGAGGAAATTACAAAGAATATAATTGAAATACTTGAAAAGTAAAAAGACAATTTAATATAGAAAGAAGCAGTAAAATGATAATTTATAAAACGTTGGATGAAATAAAAAAAATAAAAAAGGCAAATGAAATAATAGCAAGACTTTTTGAAGATGTACTTCCTAAATATATAAAGGCGGGAATAAGTACTCATGAATTGGATCTTATATCCGAAGACTACATAAGAACTCAAGGTGCTGTGCCGGGAACGAAAGGATATGATATAGGGCGACCTTATCCGCCGTATCCAGCTTCTACATGTATTTCAGTAAATGAAACTGTGGTACATGGGATACCCGATAAAAAAAGAATACTGAAAAACGGAGATATCGTGAGTGTAGATACTGTTACAGTATTGGACGGATATTTCGGAGATGCGGCAGTAACTTATCCTGTGGGAGAAATAGACGAAGAATCGATAAAACTCCTTGAGGTTACTGAAAAAGCAAGAAATATCGGAATAACTTATGCGGTGGAAGGTAACAGAATAGGAGACATAAGTCATGCTATTCAGGAATATGTGGAAAGTTTCGGGTTTTCACTTGTAAGGGACTTTGCAGGGCATGGAGTGGGAAAGAAAATGCATGAAGATCCTATGGTACCTAATTACGGGAAAGCAGGAACAGGTGCAAAAATAGAAAACGGAATGGTGATTGCGATAGAACCCATGGTAAATGTAGGAAAGTATCCTGTGAAAATATTAAAAGATATGTGGACGGTAGTTACGAAAGACGGTTCACGTTCGGCACATTTTGAGCATAGTGTGGCGATTGTTGATGGAAAGCCTTTAATATTAAGTGTTAAAGATTAATTTCTGTTGTTTTTTAAATTTAAACTGATTTATCGACTGATATAAATGGATTTAGTTACTGTCATGTTATATTACAGTTTAATCTTAACATGATTTGTCATATAATTAATATTTACCTTAAAAAAGGTAAGAAAAAAACTGAATTTTGTAAAATTTAAAATTTCCAAGAATTAAAATATAACTGATATTAATATATAAAATAAAAATCTCGACGGCTATATGAAAAGCTGACGGGATTTTTTATGTTTATTGATTTTATAAAAGTCGTTTTGTTGAAGTTGCCTTTATTTTAAATATTCTTGTCAAAAATAAAAATTTTCTCTATTACAAAATCAAAGCTTTTTCCTAAAGTCAGAAATTTTTATGTTCTTTTTAATTTGGTAAAGTTTATTCCCTGATAATTATTATTTCTCATAATTTCTTTGTTTCCAAAAGAAACTTTTTTGCGGCTGTTCACATTGGGATTATTTTAGGATTTTTTTTAAACTTGCTACAGGGAATAATAATTCGTTTGCTTCTTTTCCTTTTTTACCTGAATGTAGCAATTCGGTATGTTTATTATTTAAATTATTCACTTCCTCCAGTTATTATTGAAACAACTCCTTTGTGTTGCGAAATTCAAATTTTTTTTACTGGTATATCTATCATCTTAAGTTTGAATTTATATTGCATTATATTTTCTTCTATGATTTTGAAGTATTTTCAGATTTTTATATTTTCAATTCGTTTTTTTAGAAATGACAGTTAAAAATGATATTTTATATAAATCTTTGAAATTCGGTCTATATTTATTTAATTTTAATTACGGTATTGTCGTTTGAAATACCTGTCGTGAAAAGATTTTAAAATTAAACTAAATAATAAAATAAAAAATCAGGAAAATAAAAGAAGAAATATTATAGACAAAAAAGGAAAAATATCGTACAATAGTTAAGGTTGTAATTAACCGTAAAAATCATAAAATAAAAAGTTCAAAAATACTGGACATTTTTTTTGTTTTTTGATAAAATAGAAAGGATCCGAGGTGATTTTTATGGCAAAACAGGATGTTCTGGAATTGGAAGGTGAAATTTTAGAAGCCTTACCAAATGCTATGTTTCAAGTAAGACTTGAAAATGGACACGAAGTTTTAGGACATATCTCAGGTAAAATGAGAATGAACTATATTAAAATTTTACCGGGAGACAAAGTAACGGTTGAAGTGTCACCGTATGACTTGTCAAGAGGTAGAATAGTGTATAGGAAAAAATAATATTTTTATTTGGAAGGAGGGTTTTTAATGAAAGTGAAAGCTTCAATAAAACCGATATGTGACAAATGTAAAATAATCAAGCGTCACGGGAAAGTAAGAATAATATGCGAAAACCCTAAACACAAACAAATACAGGGATAAGTAATACAAATTAAGCAATCTTGAAAAAATTTTTATTTAATTATATATAGATATAAGTGATAAAAATTGTAAAGATATGTTTAGCTGTAGGGCTTATTCCTTGTGTTGTGTATGTGAGGGCATATTGAAGAAGATTTAAAAATATCAAAATTAAGGAGGAAAAAATTTGGCTAGAATAGCGGGAGTTGATATTCCAAGAAATAAAAGAGTGGAAATTTCATTGACTTATATTTTTGGAATTGGAAGAAGTACTTCAAACGAGATTTTAGAAAAAGCGGGTGTTGACAGAGACATCAAAGTAAAAGATTTGACTGAAGAGCAAGTAGGGAAAATCAGAACAATAGTTGAAGAATACAAAATTGAAGGAGAACTTAGAAAAGAAATCAGACTTAATATCAAAAGATTACTTGATATTAAAAGTTACAGAGGATTAAGACATAGAAACGGGTTGCCTGTAAGAGGACAAAAGACAAAAACAAACGCAAGAACAAGAAAAGGTCCAGTAAAAATGGCAATAGCTAAGAAAAAATAAGAGAATATTAAGTTAAGGAGGAAACCATAAGTGGCTAAAAAACCAGCAGTTTCAAAAAAGAAAAAATTAAAAAATATTCCTAACGGAATAGCATATATACATTCTACTTTTAACAATACTGTTGTAACTATAACAGATTCGGAAGGTAAAGTTGTAATCTGGAAATCAGGAGGGACTTCAGGGTTCAAAGGAACTAAAAAAGGGACTCCGTTTGCAGCACAAATAGCAGCTGAACAGGCAGCACAGGTTGCGATTGAAAACGGAATGAAGCAGATAGAAATTAAAATAAAGGGGCCGGGATCAGGAAGAGAAGCTTCTATAAGATCAATACAGGCGACTGGCTTGGAAGTAACAAGAATAGTTGACATAACTCCGGTACCTCATAACGGTGCGAGACCGCCGAAAAAGAGAAGACCGTAAATTTATTAAATAAGGAGGAATTAGATAAATGGCAAGAGATAGACAGCCGGTGTTAAAAAAATGTAGAAATCTTGGTTTAGATCCAAGCATTTTAGGAGTTAACAAAAAGTCAAACAGAAATATAAGACCAAATGCAAATAGAAAATTAACTGAATACGGAATACAATTAAGAGAAAAGCAGAAGGCAAAATTTGTATATGGAGTAATGGAAAAACAGTTCCATAAATTATATGAAGAAGCTACAAGAAAAGAAGGAGTAACAGGGGTATTATTACTTCAATACTTGGAAAGAAGATTGGACAACGTTGTTTACAGATTGGGCTTCGCTAATACAAGAAGACAGGCAAGACAGATTGTCAGCCATGGTCACATACTTATAAACGGAAAAAGAGTTAATATAGCATCATACAGAGTAAAGCAGGGAGATGTAATTTCAATAAAGGAAGATTCCAGAGAACTGGCTATAATTAAAGAAGCAGTAGGACAAAAAAGTGTTCCGGGATGGTTATCGCTGGATGAAACGACATTGACAGCTAAAGTGTTGGAAAATCCGGGAAGAGATGCTGTTGATTTTGAAATCAACGAAGCAATGATTATCGAGTTCTACTCAAGATAATAATAATCTAATAATCCAAGGAGTTGATTTAGCTTGTTAAATATTGAAAAAATAGCTAAAAATATAAAATTAACAGAAGAAAAGGAAAGCAGATACACAGCTAAATATACGTTAGAGCCTTTATACAGAGGATACGGAAATACTATTGGAAATGCATTGAGAAGAATATTGTTATCGTCAATACCGGGATCAGCTATAAAAGGTCTTAGAATAGACGGTGTATTGAATGAATTTTCTACAATATCAGGGGTAAAGGAAGCTGTTACGGATATAATATTAAATGTTAAGGAAATAGTTGTCGAACTGGATGAGCCGGGAGAGAAAAAAATGGTATTATCCGTTAAAGGACCTAAAGTTATAACTGCTGCGGATATAAAGCCCGATGCCGGAATAAAAATTATAAATCCTGAACAAATTATTGCTACTGTAACGACTGATAAGGAAATTAATATGGAATTTTTAGTTGATTCAGGTGAAGGATTTGTAGTTTCCGATGAGATAGATACGGAAGGTTGGCCAATTGGATATCTGGCAGTTGATGCCATATATACACCAATTAAGAAAGTAAATTATACTGTTGAAGATACTATGGTAGGAAGAGTTACAAATTATGACAAATTGATATTGGAAATTTCTACTGACGGAAGTATTGAAATACAGGATGCATTATCATATGCCGTAGAATTGTTGATGATACATATAAAACCTTTTGCAAATATCGGTAACAGTATGAGTAAATTCAGAGGAAATGAAGATGAAGCTTCTGTATCAAATTCCGAAGCTGAAAATAATATAGAAGATATGAAAATTGAAGAGTTGGATTTCACGGTGAGATCATATAACTGTCTGAAAAAAGCAGGAGTGAATACTATATCTGACTTAACATCAATGACATATGTTGAACTGTTAAAAATTAAGAATTTAGGGAGAAAATCTCTGAATGAAATTATTGATAAAATGAAAGAGCTTGGTTACGATTTAAGTGAAGAAGCCGGGAATTAATAAAAAAAATTGGATCAAGGAGGGAAGTAGTAAATGAATCATAATAAATCATATAGAAAATTAGGAAGAAGAAGTGATCATAGATTGGCAATGCTTAAAAATATGACTATTTCTTTAGTCAAGTCTGAAAGAATCGAAACAACGGTTACAAGAGCAAAAGAATTAAGAAAATTTGTTGAAAGAGTTATAACATTAGGGAAAAAATATAATAATCTTAATCTAGAAGATAACGGAGAAAGAGCAAAAGCAATCCATCTGAGAAGACAGGCTTTCTCATTTTTAAGAAATGAAGAAGCGGTAGCTAAGGTTTTTAAAGATATAGCACCTAAGTACATGGACAGAAATGGCGGTTATACAAGAATTATCAAAACTGATGTAAGAAGAGGAGATTCGGCTGAATTAGCGATAATAGAATTAGTATAATTAAATAAAAATTTTTGAGAACTATGAAAGAAACCGATATACTTATTTTAAGGGTTATATCGGTTTTTATTTTAAAGTTGATTTTAAAGAGTGAGGATATATGATAAAAATTTTAAATGAAAGTGAAATGTATGTTTATAAAGATAAATTGATTGAAATATATCAGAAAGCTTTAAATTTACAAGAAAAGTCCGCTCAGTATTTAGGAATACGTATTGAAAACAGTATAAAAAATAAACTTAATACAGTAATAATTACTTCTTGGGATGAGAAGACAAATGAAATAACAGGATTCGTATACGGTTTTGATTTTAGACCTGAAAACTGGTGGGCTTTACAAATAAAAGATTTTCTTCCCTTAAAAGAAGGTATAAATTGGTATGAAAATACATTTGAACTTAATGAACTTATGATTTCTCCTGAATATCAGGGTAAGGGATATGGAAAAAGACTTATGAAAGAACTTGAAAAAAATATTTCTCATAGATTTATACTGTTAAGTACAAAAAAGAATAACAATGCAAAAGTAATTGATTTTTATCATAAATTAGAGTATCGGAATATAATAGACCCTTTTAATTATATTGATAATGCTTATGATACATCAATTATTATGTGTTTTGATAAAAATAAAGAAAGGAATTAAAACTGTAAAAACATATTCAAAACAGTTTTAGGAAAGAAATGAAGAAAAAAGAATTAATAATGATAGGATTAATGATATTCTCTCTATTTTTCGGAGCGGGGAATTTGATATTTCCTCCAATTATTGGAAAAGAGGCGGGTACGAATATGCCGATAACAATGATATTTTTTGCTGTGACAGCTATCATTTTTCCTGTTTTGGGAATAATAGCCGTAGCAAAGTCCAATGGATTAAAAAATCTGGCAGGCAGAGTAGATTCTGTATTTGCAATAGTTTTTACTGTAGCAACATATTTGGCTATAGGACCTGCATTAGCTATGCCTAGAGCGGGAACGGTTCCCTTTGAAATAGCTATAGCACCTTATCTCCCTGAAGGAAGTTCGGTAAAAACGGCATTATTTATTTATACAACGATATTTTTCGGAGTAGTTTATTGGCTAAGCTTAAATCCCAATAAGCTTCTTGACAGAATAAGTAAAATAACATCACCTGTATTTTTAATATTGATATTTATGCTTTTTTTAGGAACATTTATAAAACCTATGGGAAATTATGCTCAACCTTCGGAAATTTATTCTAAAAATTTAGGACTTCAAGGATTTCTTGATGGATATTTGACTTTGGATGCACTGGCAGCATTGAATTATGGTCTTGTAGTTGTATTTGTAATTAAATCTAAAAATATTATTGAAGAAGGAAAAATAACAAAAACAGTAATTACTACGGGGATTTTTGCGGGAATGATGTTGTTCATAGTATATATGATGCTTGCTCATGTGGGAGCCTCAAGTGCTTCAATGTTTCCTCATACAAAAAATGGAGCTGAAATACTTGCGAATACAGTAAGGTATTCATATGGGGATTTTGGCGGGATATTACTTGCGAGTATATTTACAATAGCCTGTCTGAATATCGGGGTAGGACTGACAACATCACTTAGTCAATATTTTAATTTATTAATAAAAAAAGTTCCTTACAAAATATGGGCGACAATTTGGGTAATATGGAGTTATATACTTGCAAATATGGGATTGAATAAAATAATGGAATACAGTGTTCCCGTCTTACTGGCTATATACCCGGCATCACTGGTTCTCATAATGTTAGCATTGCTTGATAAATGGATAAAAGGGAATACAATAATATATAAAGCGGCAGTTTATCCTACAGTAGCAGTGAGCATAATAAGTACTTTGGACAAAATAGGTATTTCAGTGCCTTTGTTAACGGTATTGGCTAAAAAACTACCTTTACATAATGCGGATTTGGGATGGATAAGTGTTACAGTAGTTTCTTTTATTGTCAGTTTCTGCATTGTACATTTTTCAGAGGAAAATAAATAAAACAGTTTTCACACTTTTTTTGAAAAAAAGCTTAGGAAAAAAACGATTCAACCTTTTTTACAAAAAAGATTAAAAAGAGTAGGAACTAGCAGTGTGAGGGCATATAACAGCCCTCACTAATTTTTTTACCATGCGGAGTTAATTAAAACTTCTTCTCCATAGCCTCCATTAAGTTTTTGGGGATTAGTGGAGTTATAAGCTCTCTGAACACGGATTCCTCTTATTCCCAATTCTCTTGCAGCTAAAATATCATCATCACTATCACCGTAGTGAATTGAAACATTATGTTTTTTTATATAAAATGACTTATCGTATTTATAGCCACCAGTAGGAGTATCTCCCGTATATTCTACATAAACTTCTTTAGGTAAATTGAAAAATCTTTTCAGTGTTTTTGATAATTTAGTAGAAGTATAATTTTTGTCTTTTGAATGTTTTGTTCTTCCGGTAATAAAGAAAATATTGTCTCCTCTTTCCAAATGCATTTTTATAAGATCGGCAGCCGACTGTTTCGGAATAGAATGCTCATCTCCCATTTCAGCAACATAATCCCAAAATTTCTGATTATAAAGATAGCTTATCGCTCCTCTTTTATCACCGGGAATTTGAAAATAATCCTGACCATATCTGAAATATCCACTGGAGTGAAGAAGAGTGTCATCCACATCAAAACTTACATTTATAGTTCCTTTTCCTTCCAGGCTTTTTTTTATGTCTTCTACTGATACAAAATGAATCGCCTTCTGGATTTTGTCAGTTGAATAAAATCCTTCATGAGTGTAAGGAACTTTCGGTCCTGCGCCGAACAATGTGTTTGCTGATAAAATTGCCAAAATTAATAATGATTTTTTCATATAATCCTCCTTGTGTAATATAGTTTAAAATAATAATTTTTTGTCATTATGGAATAACCATGACGGATGAAAATAAATATTTTCTGAAATTATCATATAATATATTATAACCTGATTTTAAAATTTATCATTAAAAAAAGATTATTTTTTTGAATTTGTTTTTCATGTTTACAAAATATTTTTATTATAATATAATAAAATTAATAGAAGAAAGGATTAGTGCAATAAAAATGAAAAATAAAAAAAATAATATGTTTGAAAAAATATATGGAATTACGAGAAAAATACCTTATGGCAAAGTAGCTACTTACGGTCAAATTGCAGTTTTAGCGGGAAATCCAAAATTATCAAGAGTTGTAGGATATGCAATGAGTTTTTGTCCTTATAGGGATGTTCCTTGCCATAGAGTAGTAAATAGATTCGGAGAACTTGCAAAAAATTTTGGAGAAAATGGAAGCGAAGAACAGAAAGTACGACTTAAAAATGAAGGAATTGATATAAATGAAAGTAATTGTGTAAATTTAAGAAAATATATATGGAATGTAGTAGAAAATGAAGTATAACCGAAAGACTTAAAAACAAATTATAACAAAGCAGAAAAAATTATAAAAAAGTCTTTTTTAAATTGAAAATCAGGGTATAATATAGTTAAAGAAAATGTTTATTGTATAAGGAGGTCGTATTATTGTGAAAAAAATATTATTATTTGTTACAATGTCAGCAATGTTATTAATTATGGCTTGTGGAAAAGGAAAAACCGATAAAAAAGAAACAGGTTCTGAGAAAAAAGGGGAAAAAAGTATAGCTGTCAATATCAGCTCTGAACCTAAAACTATTGATCCTCAATTAGCTACAGAAGCATCGGGAATTATTGTTGATACTTTGCTTTTTGAGGGATTAACAAGAATAGATTTGAAAGGTGAAGTAACAGGTGCTGCTTCTGAAAGTTGGGAAATAAGTGAGGATGGATTAACTTGGAAATTTAATTTAAGAAAGAATGCAAAATGGTCAAATGGTGATCCTGTAACTGCACATGATTTTGTGTTTGGTTGGCTGAGAGCTTTAAATCCTGAAACTGCTTCAGAATACGCCTATGAATTGTATTATATAGAGGGAGCACAGGAATATAATGAAAAAAAAGGAAAAAAAGAAAATGTTAAAATTAAAGCATTGGATGATTATACTCTTGAATTTAAAATAAAGAAACCGACACCATATTTGCCTTCGTTACTTTCATTTCCTACTTATTATCCTGCAAATGAAAAATTTGTAAAGGAAACAGGTCAGGAATATATGACAACTGTCAAAAAATCAATGGGTAACGGACCTTATGTATTGAAAGAATGGACACCTGAATCAAATATGATTTTAGCGAAAAGTGAAAATTACTGGAATAAGGACAATATTCATATGGATAAATTGGAATTAAAAATGATTTCAGATGAGGCGGCATTAAAAAATGCCTTTAAAAATAAGGAGTTGGATATAAGTGATATTTCAGGAAATTTAGTAGCCGACTTTCAAGGCAGCAAAGAATTAGTGTCTTATGTAAAAGGTTCTATAAGATTTTTAAAATTTAATTTAAAAGAAAAATTAACATCAAATCCTAAAATAAGAGAAGCCCTTTCTCTTGCAATTGATAGGGAAGAATTAGGACAAAATGTGGCAGTAGGAAGTTTTATACCTGCAAAAGGATTTGTTCCTGAAGGTTACGGAAAATTAGGGGATAAAGATTTTAGAGAGGCAAATGGAGATTTATATGAAAAGTATAATCCTGAAAAGGCTAAAAAAATGTTTGATGAAGGAATGAAAGAGCTGGGAAATCCTGAACCTAAGATAACTTTACAAATATTTGAAGCATATGGGAATAAAGATTTGGCAGTATATGTCCAGGAGAAATGGAGAAAAATTCTGGGACTGGAAACTGAAATAATTATTAATACTCCTAAAGTTTATTTTCAGAATGAACAACAGGGGAATTACGTTGTGGCAATCGGAATGTGGGGGCCTGATTATTTAGATCCTATGACATACATGGATATGTGGGTTACTGATGGAGGAAATAACCAAACAGGTTGGTCTAACAAAAAATATGATTCATTGCTGGAAGAAGCGAAACTCACAACTGATAATGATATAAGAATAAGAAAAATGATGGAAGCCGAAAAAATATTAGGTGAAGAATTTCCTATTGCGGTGTTGGCAATAAATGTAAAAAATGTTTTAGTAAGTGATAGGGTAAAAAATATGAATTTTATGAAAATTGCTGCAGGGAATGATTTTTACTATGTTGATTTAAAATAATAAAATTTATGAGGGCTGTTTAATTGCAGCCCTCGTATTTTTATTATCAGTTATTGGTTTTTCCTGTACTTTTGTGACGGAAAAATAATAACTCAAATTATTTTGCAGTTAAAATTCTTTCATTGTTATTTTTAGATTTAATTATGAAATTTTAGATTCTGAAAAGTTTATAAAATAATAAATCTACTTTTATTATTTCAAGCCGAATAATTTATTTTTTAAAACTTAAAAGATGTAAATGAAGCTATAAAAATATTTTTTTGTTTTTACATTTTTTACATTGTATGGATAGGTTTTATGAGTTAAAATCATTCTTTTGACTGAAAATAATATATATTTTAAAAAACTAAAAATTATTGTTTTTAATGAAGTCTTATATTTTGCTAAAAAATAGAAAAATTAGACTTTTTTTGTTTCAATTTTATTATCATCTATAAGCTGTTCAGCTATCCATTCAGCAACTTTTCCCGTGATTTTTATACAGTGTTCTTTTCTTTCAGGACTTTTAAAATCATCGCCTTTCCATTTCCTTGTCATTACACGACAGCAGCATGAGCCATATTCTTTTATAATATGATCATGAAGTCCTTTAGCGATTTCAAACATTTTATCCTGTATAGCTTCTCCTTGAATACGTCCATAAACAATGCCTAAAGCCATTTGTCCACCGGAAACTGCACCACAAAGACATCCGGCTTTTCCCATTCCTATAGGAAATCCGCTTGCAAGTTTGACAACTTCAGGTGGGTAAGGTTGGCCCAAATAATTATTTAAAACAGTAACAACTGCTTCACTACAAAAAAATGTACCTGAACGAAAAAATTCTTCAGAATCTTCTTTTATTTTTTTCACGAGTTCTTCTTTTGTAAATTTTTTTGTATTAATTTTATCCATTGTTCTTCTCCTTATAATTTAATTTTCTCCCAAAAATATTTGTTCTTTATATTTAAATTATACCCTGATTTTAAAAAAATTATTATAGAAAAAAAGAATACAGTATTTAAAAATAGAATATTTAAAAATATTAAAATTAAGATAAAAGAAATAAAAAAATAAGAAATATAATGTAAATAAAATGTATAATATTTATAATAAAATCATAAAAAATAAAATTCAGGAGGACAGTATGAAAGGAAAAAAACTGAAATTAATACTGATTATAATTGGAATATTCTTATCGACATTAAGTGTGAATGCGACTAATATGAAAGAAAATAAAAATATGAAAAAAATAGGGGAAAATCAGAGTACAGTGAGTAAAACTGAAAAAACCGAACTGAAATTAAGTAACAAAACTGAAAAGGGATATGACCTGAATTTCGATATTAAAAATTATGAAATAAAAATGGTAGTAGTAAATGAAAAGACAGTAACATACAGAGCCTATGAAAATATAGTTTATGTAAAAAATCCTGTGGATATAAATTATCAGACGGTAAATATTTATATACCTGAAGAATACTTTAACGGGAAAACGGTCGGAAAATATAATGGGAAAAATGCTCCGATTTTTTTGCCTAACACTGTGGGAGGATACATGCCGGGAGCGGCGGGAAAGCCTGAAGTCGATAAGAGAAAAGGGACAGATAATGCAGTGGTGGTAGCATTGTCCAAAGGTTATGTAGTAGCTTCACCGGGAGCAAGAGGAAGAACTTTGAAAGACAGTGACGGAAAATATTCAGGAAAAGCCCCGGCAGCTATTGTGGACTTAAAAGCGGCAGTCCGTTATTTACATTATAATGACAAAGTCATGCCCGGAAATGCAAATAAAATTATTTCAAACGGAACAAGTGCAGGAGGAGCATTGTCAGTACTTTTAGGAGCTACAGGAAACAGTAAGGACTATGAGCCTTACCTGAAGGAATTGGGAGCAGCTGAAGCAAAGGATGATATTTTTGCAGTGTCGGCATACTGCCCGATTACAAATCTGGATAATGCCAATACCGCCTATGAGTGGACATTTAACGGAGTGAATGATTATAAAAAAATAGAAATAAGTATGCTTGACTATAACGTTCAAAGAAAGGAAATAGCAGGAACACTTACTGAAGCTGAAATAGAAAGATCGGCTGTCCTTAAAAAAATGTTTCCTGAATATTTAAACAGCTTGAAATTAAAAGATAAAAACGGGAAAATATTGTCACTGGATAAAGACGGGAATGGAAGTTTCAAGGAAAAAATAAAGAAATATTACATTGATTCTGCAAATAAGGCATTGAAACAGGAAAATAATTTGTCGAAATTTACGTTTCTTACAATAAAGGACAATAAAGTGACTGATTTGAATTTTGAGGAATATGTAAAATATATGGGGAGACTTAAAACTCCCGGAGCATTTGACAATGTTGACTTAAAAACAGGGGAAAATAATCTTTTCGGAGATACGGGTACTGACAATAAACATTTTACACAATATATATTTGAAAACAGTATAGTAGGCGGTAAAATGGCTGATAAAAATGTTGTGAAAATGATGAACCCTATGGATTACATAGGGAAAAAGGGAGTAAATACATCGAAATATTGGAGAATAAGACATGGTGCCGTTGATAAGGATACTGCTCTTGCAATACCTGCCATATTAGCGATAAAACTGGAAAACAGCGGGAAAAATGTAGATTTTGCTTCTCCTTGGGGAGTTTCTCATTCAGGTGATTATGATTTGGATGAGCTGTTTGAGTGGATAGAGAAGATTATTCAATAGTGTCAGTTTGTTATTTAATAAAAATTATATCCAATTTTAAGAAAGAGAGAATATTATGCTGAGAGGTTTTCCTATTACATTGAAAGATGATGTATCGACTGTTATAGATGTAGTAAGTAAAAAAAAATATAATAATGTTGAATGCGGAGTATCTGAGAATTTTTGTAAATATATATTGCTTAGTGGAGAAGAAATTTTTTTTCCTTATAGAATTTATTATGTTGATGTGTATAAAGGGATACCTTCACTGACATTTGAGCAAAGAATGATATATCATTGTATTTTTTCAAGGAGTTGTGATGGATTTGTTAGAGAAAAACATATAAAATCAATTTTTAATGAAGATTATCCTGATTGGGTAATTCCTTATATTTTTAAAATATCTGATGAATATGTAGTTGAAATACTGGAAATTATTTATAGTAAATTGAAAAATGAAAATACTGATAAGATAAAAAAGTTTTGTAGATTGAATTTGAATTTGTTTTTATACAGTTATGATAGAATGATAAGTTACTGGAATGAATTTTATAGGAAAAGATATCCCGATTATAAAAAATATGTTGGAAGAGAACTTTATAACAAATGTTTCGGATACACAAAAAATATGAAAAAAATAGCAACAGGTAGAAAATAAAGATTTATAAATTTTGAAATTAGAGTTAAAGTATATTATAATAATGAAAATAATTTTACATGAATAGTAATTTTTTTCATAACATAGATTATTTTTCTCTATTTGATGTGAAATATGAAATTTTACTTGTTTAAAATAACTTTTATAAATTTAAATAGCTGAAATAAAAGTGGAAATATAAAAATAAATAGAATAAAAAAATTTATCTCAAAAAAAAGTAAAATTCAGAGATAAATTTTTTTATTTCCCGAGACCCGCCCTCAATATTATTAAAATAGTACGTGGTAGTAACATTACTCATTAACTGTACCCGAGTGACATTACTGAGAATGACAATAATAAAAATTGTAACTTCTCCGAATTACTGAATAGGGTGACAGCCTAACTTCCAAAAAAGGAAAAATTTGTACTCACTTTTAATAAAATTTACACCTGAATATCATTTTTTCAAATTATAAAATCTTAAAAACGATATCTTAAAATAATAACAAAAAAATTCAAATATTTAAGTTAATCAATTAATTCAGTCAACCAGTTTGCCTGCTGTAATTCAGTATCAGTTTCTCTTATTTTTTTTGACAGAATGTCTATTTCTTTTTGTAATTCAGGAACATTAACTGTACTTAAAATTCTAATTTCTTTATTTGAATAAAGTTCAACTTTCTGACTGGCATATTGTAAAAAGTTTCTCATTATATTAGCTTTTAAAGTTAATGTATCTCTTTCGGCAATTAAATCTGCCAAAGTTGTTCCGTTTGAAGTTGAAGTACAGTTTGTCTTATTGATTTTCTTTATAAGTAAAGTCAGCTCATCTATACAGTTATTAAGTTCTGAAATTAGTATTTCGGGATTTTCAGTAGGAGTATCGTTTTCCTGAACTTTTGCATTGTTATTAAGTCTAATACGTAGCTGTTCAATTTTTTTTTGTAAATCTGCTCTTAAAATTAAGGCTTCTGCTAATTTCATACATAACCTCCGTTATTTTCATTTATATATTTGAGTTATTATACAGGATAAAATTTTTCATGTCAATATAATTGACAAAAGAAAGAAAAGAGAGTAAAATTATTTTATAAAACAATTTAAACTTCAGGGCAGGGTGAAATTCCCGACCGGCGGTATAGTCCGCGAGCTTTAACGAGTATGAACCGGTTAAATTCCGGTACCGATAGTATAGTCTAGATGAAAGAAGTTGAAATATTAAATGGCATAACTGTATGATACTCTGATATTATATCTGTTTTTATTTTGTTAAATAATAATTTGCCGTAAATATATCACTTACCCTGGGTTTTAGTTAATCCAGTTTTTTTATTATAGGATAATTGTTTTAAATCTTATATTTTTAGGAGGAAAAATGAAAAAATTTGAAGGTAAATTTAACGGAAAGGATTTAAAAATCGGTATTACAGCAGGAAGATTCAATGAGTTTATTACGTCCAAATTGGTAGGAGGTGCGATAGATGTCCTTATAAGAAATGATGTGAATGAGAAGGATATTGAAATAGCTTGGGTTCCGGGAGCTTTTGAAATCCCTCTTGGAGTAAAAAAGATGATAGAAACGAGGAAATATGATGCAATAATAACTTTAGGAGCTGTAATACAAGGAGCTACACCTCATTTTGATTATGTCTGTGCTGAAGTATCTAAAGGAATTTCCCAATTATCTCTACAATACGGTGTTCCTGTTATATTTGGAGTATTGACTACAAACAGTATAGAAGAAGCGGTGGAAAGAGCGGGAACGAAATCCGGGAATAAAGGTTCGGATGCGGCATTCGCAGCTATAGAAATGGCTAATCTCATAAAGGAAATCGGAAAATAATATGGATAAAAAGAATCGGAACGGAAAACATGAGAAATATATGAGAATAGCTCTTGAACTTGCCAAAAAAGGGATAGGAAAAGTAAGCCCGAACCCTCTGGTCGGAGCGGTAATAGTAAAAGAAAACAGAATCATCAGTAAAGGCTACCATAGAGTATACGGAAAAGCTCATGCAGAAGTATACACTCTTGAAAAAGCCGGGAAAAATGCTGAAGATGCAATAATTTATGTAACTTTGGAACCATGTTCTCACTACGGAAAAACTCCTCCTTGTGTTGAAAAGATTATAAAATCGGGAATAAAGAGATGTGTAATCGGATCAAAAGACCCGAATCCTAAAGTATCAGGGCGGGGAATAGAAATTCTTAGGAAGAATGGGATAGAAGTTGTAGAAAATGTGTTAAAAGAAGAGTGTGACAGTTTAAATCAAGATTTTTTCAAGTACATAAAGACAGGAATTCCATATTTGTTTTTAAAGTGTGCAATTACATTGGATGGGAAAATTGCTCTATCAAACGGTATATCCAAATGGATAACAAATGAAAAGGCACGGGAAAAGGTTCTATATTACAGAAACAGATTTATGGGGATTATGGTAGGAATAAATACCGTCATATATGATAATCCCAATTTAACTGCTAGAATAAAGGACGGAAATAATCCTTTCAGGTTAATAGTTGATCCTGATTTACGAGTAACTGATGGATATAATGTTATAAAAAATAATGACGATGAAAAAACAGTAATAATAACATCAGTTTTAAATAAAAATAGTAAAAAATGTAAAACTCTTCAGGAAAAGAATAAAGTAAAATTTATTTTTTTAGAAGGAAAACATTTTATAATATCCGATATGCTTAAGGAAATTGGGAAATTAAGTATAAGTTCGATTTTGATTGAGGGAGGAGAAAAGCTTATTTCAAGGGCTTTTTCCGAAGAAATCATTGACGGAGGAGAAATTTTTATCGGAAATAAAATATTCGGAGATAATGCTTCCAAACCTTTTGTATCAGGATTTATAAAAAAGAGTATAAATGAAGCGATAATTTTAAATAATGTAAAATACAATGTTTATGATGAAAATGTCGGAATGGAATTTTATATGAAAAAATACGGTAAAAAATAAATTAGGAGAAAATATGTTTACAGGGTTGATAGAAGAAATGGGACAAATTGTCAATGTTATAGAAAAATCTCAAGGAATGGAAATAACAGTAAAAGGAAATTATATAACTAAAAAAATAAAAGTAGGAGACAGTATTGCTGTAAATGGAGTATGTCTTACAGTTACTTCATTTCAGAAAAATATTTTCAAGGCGAATGTAATGAATGAAACTGTTCAAAGAACAGGGCTGAAAAGAATAAAGGCAGGAGAAATAGTAAATCTGGAAAAATCTCTTACTCTTCAAACTTTTCTGGGAGGACATCTTGTTATGGGAGATGTGGATTGTGAAGCCGAAATATTATCTGTTGTTTCTAAAGGAATAGCGAAAATATATGAATTCCGTTTAAATTACAATGGAGTAAAAAATATGAAGTATATTGTTGAGAAAGGTAGAGTTGCAATCGACGGCGCAAGTCTGACAGTTATAAATGTAAATGATGAAAAAAGCGAATTTTCAGTATCACTGATTCCTCATACATTGAAAAATATTATTTTAGGAAAGAAAAGCAAAGGAGACTTTGTAAATATTGAAACTGATTTATTCGGAAAATATGTAGAAAAAATTTTGAAATTTAGCAATTATTTTAATGAAAAAAATTCTTCAAAATCAGGGATAACTTTTGAATTTTTAAAAGAAAACGGTTTTTAAATTGCAGTTTTAAAATAAAAAGAGGTGATATAAATGAATAGTAATAAGAAATTCAATACAGTGGAGGAAGTATTGGAAGATATAAAAAAAGGGATTCCTATAGTAATAGTGGATAATGAAGACAGAGAAAACGAAGGAGATTTATTTTTAGCCGCTCAAGCAGCAACATACGAGGGTATAAATTTTATGATAAATGAAGCAAGGGGGTTAATGTGTGTTCCTATATCCGAAAAGAGAGCGGAAGAACTTAAATTGGAGTTAATGACACCAAATAATACAGACTATCATGGAACTGCATTTACAGTTTCAGTAGATGCTTTTGAGGGGACAACTACAGGAATATCAACATTAGACAGACTGAAAACAGTGCAAGATATAGGAGATTTAACTAAAAGTGCGAAAGATTTCAGGAAACCCGGACATATATTTCCTCTTATTGCCAAAAAAAGGGGAGTACTGGAAAGAAAGGGACATACAGAAGCGGCTGTAGATCTTTCAAGAATAGCAGGTTTTTTTGAAGCAGGTGTTATAATGGAAATTTTGAATGAAGACGGAAGCATGGCAAGAAGAGATGATTTATTCAGATTTTGTAAGAAACACAGTTTAAAAATAATAACAATAGAAGATTTAATAATATTCAGGAAAAATAATGAAAGACTTGTAAAAAAAGAAGCTGAAACGGATATTGTAACAAAATTCGGGAAATTTACTTTCAGTGGATATAGTGACATAATTGAAGATAAGGAATATATAGCTGTTGTTAAAGGAAGTGTAAAAGATAAGGAAAATATAAGTGTAAGACTTCATTCAGAATGTCTGACGGGAGATGTATTCGGTTCTATGCACTGTGACTGCGGGGAGCAGTTACACAGAGCATTGAAGGAAATAGAACTAAAAGGTGAGGGAGTTCTCATTTATTTAAGACAGGAGGGAAGAGGAATAGGAATATTCAATAAGCTGAAAGCATATAAATATCAAAATGAGGGATATGATACTGTTGAAGCTAACCATCTTCTTGGGTTTAACGGAGATTTAAGAGATTATGCGGTGGCAGCACAAATAATAAAGGAACTCGGAATAAAATCCGTTTCTCTTAAAACAAATAATCCATTGAAAATAAAGGGATTGAAAAAATATGGAATAAATGTGGTTTCACGGGAAGAAATAGAAATACAACCTAATGAATTTGATATAAAATATTTAAAAACAAAAAAAGAAAAAATGGGACATATTTTTTCTCAAAATTTGTAAAAAATATATATTAAGGTTTATCGTTACCTGTAGTTTCAAGTATTAAATAAAAAGTTTTTATTTTTTAAAAGTAGTAATTGTAATTAGAAAATGTAAATTGACTATCCTGAAATAATTATTTTTCGTTCAATATAATTTATATTTTTTAGGAAAATTTTGAATATCGGAGTTTTATTTTTATTTTTTAAATTGTTACTCCATTTTAACTGTACTTTTATTTGAAATAATTTTCATTGTTTTTAATATTTTTCAATTTTTAAGTATAAAAATGGAGTGGATAAATGTAAAGAAATATACTTAATTTTTTTATTATGAAAGTTGCAATATGATTGATAATAAGGTAAAATATAAAAAAAGTAAGGAGAAACGGAAAGTCTTATGGGATATATAAAAATATTGGATGAAAGTGTCTCAAATATAATTGCGGCAGGAGAAGTCGTAGAAAATCCTGCATCTATGATTAAAGAGATGATTGAAAATTCTCTTGATGCAAAAGCGACAATTATAAAAATAGAAGTTTTTAAAGGTGGAATGGATGTAAAAATAAGTGATAACGGTATTGGAATGGATAAAGACGATACACTTCTTTCCATTGAAAGGCATGCAACTTCAAAAATTTCTACAAAGGAAGATGTTTTTAATTTAAATACTTACGGATTTAGAGGAGAAGCATTGGCTTCCATTGCGGCAGTATCAAAACTTACTATATCTACACGTTCTGAAAGCAGTTCTACAGGATATAAAATAGGAAGCTATGGAGGAGTGGTAAGAAAATTTGAAGAAATATCAAGAAATGTAGGAACTGAAATAGAAGTAAGGGATTTATTTTATAATACTCCTGCAAGAAAAAAATTTTTAAGGAAAGAGTCCACTGAATATAATAAAATAAAAGATATTGTATTAAAAGAAGCGCTTGTAAATAGCAATACGGCGTTTTTACTGGAATTTGATGGAAAACAGAGTATAAATACGAGTGGAAAGGGTGTGGAAAATACAATTCTTGAACTTTTTGGGAAATCCGTGTTAAGAAATTTAAAAAAGTTTGAATACGGTTATTTGGGAAATGTAGAAATACTGAGAAGCAGCAAAGATTATATTTTTACTTATGTAAATAAAAGATATGTAAAATCCAACACTATAGAAAGAGCCGTTATAGACGGCTATTATACAAAACTGATGAAAGGTAAATATCCTTTTGTTATTATATTTTTTGATGTAGATCCTAAAGAAATAGATGTAAATGTTCATCCGTCAAAGAAAATTGTGAAATTTTCTGATGATAAAATAATTTACAGACAGATAAAAGATGCTATTGATGAACATTTTTATCATAGTGACAGAGAAGGTTGGCAACCGAATATAGATTTGCTCAAAAAAAGTATTAATGTGGAAAATAAGGAGGAAAAAATATCTGACCTGTTTTCTGATGAGATTATAAAAGCTGACAGTCAGAAATTTTTCAGTTTTGAGACTCACGATGGAGATTTTTCGGAAAAAAAGCAGGATAATATTGCAGAAAATGTCGGTATGGAAAAAAAATCAACTTTCAGTAATGAAAGTGATATAAATAATTATATAATTGACGAAATTAATAAAAATGAAGAAAATTTAAATAAAATTCAGAAAGATAAAAGTGTAAATGAACTTGAAATAAAAGAGAGTGCTGCTGTATTTGAAGAAAAAGATAATGTCTATAAAGTCGGTACTTTTGAAAAAAAATCGGGAAATCAAATTGAATATGATGTATTAGGGCAAATTTTCGATACTTATATTCTTGTGAGAAAAGATAATGAATTGGAAATTTATGATCAGCACATTATTCATGAGAGAATACTGTATGAGGAACTAAAAGATAAATTTTATAATAAAAAACATGAATCTCAGCAGTTGTTACTTCCCCAGAAAATGGAAATAAATGAAGTTGAAAAGAGTATTATTTTTGATAATATGAAAATATTTAATGAATTCGGATTTGACATAGATGAGTTTTCAAATAATGAAATAGTGTTCAGATCTGTTCCGGCATTTGATTTCCGTGACAGTATACAAAATGTATTTTTAAAATTGCTTTCTGATTTGAAAAATGAAGATGAAGTAAAAGATTTGAGAGAAAATATTATTATTTCCATGTCTTGTAAAGGAGCTGTGAAAGCGGGGCAGAAACTTGATATGGGCGAAATGCAGAATATGGTAAGAAGACTTCACGAAGTCGGGAAATATACTTGTCCCCATGGACGTCCAATTATAGTTAAACTTACGAAAGATGATCTGGATAAAATGTTCGGAAGAAAAAAGTGATATTTAAAAATGTTGAAGAATAGAAAGACAATTGTTTGGAAAATGCTGGAGTGATGTCAGTAAAAAATAGTTTTCTAAAATAGATTTCATTAAAACAGAAAATTACTGAAAAATTAAATCTGTTCATATTGTGAGAAATATATAGTTAAATAATTGATCAAAAGTGTTTTAAGTATTATAAAACATACCGAAATAACATTTGTAAATAATAAATTAACAATAAAATCTTTAAAGGACGAACGGCCTTGTAACAAATCAGATTGGAATTTACCAATCTTTTTTGTTATAATAATTTATATATAGAAAAAAAGAAAATCAAAAACAGAAGAGTAAAAACTTTAAAAAAGATAATTGACAATAAAGGAAAAATATGATAAAGATTAGTATAATATGTATAGGAAAGGTAAAAGAGAGTTACATAAAAAACGGAATTTCGGAATTTTCTAAAAGATTATTAAAATATGTTAACCTGAATGTAATTGAATTACCTGAAGAAGATGACAATAAAGGAAAAGAAAAAGCTGTTATAAAAGAAACTAAAAGAATAATTGATATAATCAATAAAAAAAATCAGTCATATAGTATATTGCTTGACTTAAAAGGGGTAACAAGAACATCTGAAGAAATGGCGAAAAAAATTGAAAAATTATCATTGACATATAGTGAAATTAATTTTATAATAGGCGGTTCAAATGGAGTTGATGATGAATTAAAAAAAATAGTGGATTTCAGATTGAGTTTTTCGATGTTTACTTTTCCTCATCAACTTATGAGACTTATACTGACTGAGCAAATATACAGATGGGTTTCAATAAATAAAAATATAAAATATCATAAATAAATGGAGGGAGAATTTTATGTACTCTGTTGGTGAAGAATTTGAAAAAATGATGGATGACGACATAGAGTATTTTACCTGTTTGGCGAATATTTCTGTAAAAGAGAAAGAATATTTAATTTGTGAAAATGAAGCAGGAGTAAAAAGAGTTTTTTGGTATGATACCAATGAAGAAGACCTTGTTCTTCTTGAAGAAGATGAGGAAGATGAAATTTTGGAAGTCTGGGAAGAGGATTATTATGGAACAGATAAGGATTATATGTACTGGAACGAAGATTTTGGGGAATATGATAAAGTAGTAAAAGAAGATGACGGATTTCCGGGGCTAGAAGATGTGGATATAGATGATATTGAAGATATAGATAGTATGGAAGAATTTAGTGAAGATGAAGAAGATCTGGATGAATTTTTGGATGATTTTCTCGGATAGCAGGTTTTAAATGGAAATAAAAATAAAAAGTTCCGATATTCATGGTCAAAACTATGAAAAGAAATTCAAGTTAAAAAAAATTTTAGACCAGGAAAATGGGAAAGAATACGTATATGATGATGAATATGGAAAATGCAAAATTTTAAAGTTTACGGATTCCGTTGAAATATATCGTTACGGGCAAATAAATTCAAAACAAATGTTCAGGCTTAATAAAAAAACACCGTTTGTATATTTTATCCCTGAGCTTAAAAGTAAATATGAAATTTTTACGAGAGACATAGTAATAGAAATTGGAAGGATTTATATAGAATATGATATAATTAACAAAAATGAACTTCTTAACAGTATAAAGCTCGAAATAACGGAATTTGGAAAATAAAATTTGAAAATTAGAAAGGAAAAATAATGAATAGTCAAATAAGTGAAAGTAACATAATAAATGAAAAATTAAAAAAAGTCGAAGAATTAAAAGAAGCAGGAATAGAACCATACGGAAGAAAATATGAAAAGCTGAATGATATAGCAGAAATAAATCAATATGACGAAACAAATGACAAAGTATTTAAAACAGCAGGAAGAATAATAGCATTCAGAAGAATGGGGAAAAACGGATTCGGACATCTTCAAGATCCTACAGGAAAATTGCAGTATTATGTGAAAAAAGACGAAGTAGGTGAAGAGCAGTATGAAATTTATAAAAAATTAGGAATTGGAGATTTTATAGGGATAGAAGGAACATTATTCCGAACTCAGACAGGAGAATTGACATTAAGGGCTAAATCTTTTGAAGTTCTTTCTAAAAATGTAAGACCTCTTCCTGAAAAGTTTCACGGTTTGACAAATATTGAAACGAGATACAGACAGAGATATGTTGATCTTGTTATGAATAGGGAAGTTATGGACACAATGAAAAAAAGATTCCAAATAGTGAGATTTTTTAGAAAATATTTGGAAGAGCAGGGATTTACAGAAGTTGAAACGCCTATGATGCATCCTATTGCAGGTGGGGCTACAGCAAGACCGTTTACTACTCATCATAATGCTTTGGACATGGAGTTGTTTTTAAGAGTGGCACCTGAGCTTTATCTTAAAAGACTTCTTGTTGGCGGATTTGAAAAAGTATTTGAAATAAATAGAAGTTTCAGAAATGAAGGTATATCAATAAAACATAATCCTGAATTTACTATGATGGAGCTGTATCAAGCTTATGCCGATTATGTGGATATGATGAATATAACGGAAGATTTGATTTCAAAATTAACTTTTGAACTTCATGAAACTTATGAAATAGAATATGAAGGACAAAAAATTAATATGGAAAGCCCTTGGCGTAGAGTAAAAATGAAAGATATAGTAAAGGAAGTTACAGGATTTGATTTTGATACTGTTACAAGTGACGAAGATGCGGTTATCAAAGCTAAAGAGCTGAATATTCCTCTGGATAAAGACAGAACATATACAAAGTATGGAATATTGAATCTGATTTTTGAAGAAAAAGTGGAGTCTACATTAATAAATCCTACTTTTATTATTGAATATCCTAAAGAAATTTCTCCTCTTTCAAAAAATAAAAAAGGAGAAGCTGACTGGGTAGATAGATTTGAGTTATTTATATCAGGAAGAGAGTTTGCAAATGCTTATTCGGAATTAAATGATCCGAGAGATCAGAAAGAGAGATTTGAAGAGCAGGTGAAAATGAAAGAAGCGGGAGATGATGAAGCTCAAAATATGGATCTTGATTATATAAGAGCTTTGGAATACGGAATGCCTCCTGCCGGGGGACTTGGAATAGGAATCGACAGACTTGTTATGTTGATGACAAATTCGTCTTCCATAAGAGATGTTATATTATTTCCGACACTTAGAAAAGAAGATATAGAATTATAATACAATAAAAAATAAAAGAGGTAATTTGAAGAAAGAGTAATTTTTTCAAGTTTCCTCTTTTTCTGATTTTAATTTTCGGTATTTAAATTTTATAATAATCTGTTATTCTATATGATTAGAGATTTTACAATTTTTTCAGACAATTTCTAAAAAGAACTTTTTCTTTTCCTAATATGCTGAAAAATTTTTCATCGATTTCTTCAACTAAGGGGACAGCCTTCTCTACCATTTTTTCTCCTTTGGAAGTCAAAAAAACCGATTTTGCTCTCGTGTCTTTGGAATGATGATTTCTTTTTATAAAGCCGTTCTTTTCCAGTAAAGTTATTATTTGTGAAACAGTCATAACATCTATTCCCGATATTTTTGAAATCATAATCTGTGTAACTTCTTTTTCTTTCTGTAGAAGATAAGCGAGGGAAGTTAAAACTACAAATTGGGGATGAGTAATATTCAATTTTTTTAATTCGTTTTTTATTTCAAAATGCCATTTATTATAACTTCGCATAAATAAAAGTCCTGTGGAATTTTCCGAATTTTCTCTATATTTTGACGGAAACAAATAAATCCTCTCCTTATTTTAAAATGAATTATAATTCATTTTAAAATATAATTTATTAAAATGCAAGAAAATTAGCCGAAATATATTAAAAAAATATTGACATTTTTACATATTATAAGTATACTTATAATATGTAAATTTATTATTTAGAAAAGAGGTAAAATTATGGAATTCAGTTTTAAAATTAAAATTAATGCAGAAAAGAAAAAAATATGGGAATATTATTCCGATATTGAAAAATGGTATGTATGGGAGAAAGATTTAAAAAATATTTCATTAACGGGTAAATTTGAAACAGGTTCCGAAGGTATAATGGAACTGGAAGGCATGCCTCCGATTAAATACAGTCTGATTTCAGTGACGAAAAATAAAGAATTCTGGGATAAAACCGATACACCTTTGGGAGAAATATATTTTGGACATGAAATTTTTGAAAATGGGGACAATATTAGTATAAAACATACTGTAAAACTGGAAAGCGACATTGTAGACGAAAAACGTACGGAATTTTTGAAGGAAATATTTTTAGATGTTCCCGAATCCATGCTTCTTTTAAAAAAAGTAGTTGAAAATGAAAAATAGAAGCATTTAACCAAAAAGATAATTATAAAGATGAAATAAAAATGAAAAATTAAAATAAAAAAGGAATATGTCTCTAATAAAATTTTAGCATAGTCCTTTTTTATCTGTTTTTTATCTTTCTCTTAAATATTTCTCTATTCCGTTCAGTATTCCTTTTACCATTTTGTCTTGATATTCTTTTGAAGCCATTTTACGGTCTTCTTCAGGATTTGACATAAATCCCATTTCTATTAATGTATTTGGAACTTTAGACCAGTTTGTTCCTGTCAAATCATCACGGTAAAAAATTCCTCTGTTTTTTGCTCCCGTTGCTCTTATAAATTCCGATAGAACATCTTTTGAAAGTTTATCACTCGTTTTCTGTACTTTCTGAGTATAAGGATTTTTCGGAGATGAGGTTAAGACTGATGCGCCGTTTAGACTTTTATTAGTCGACCCGTCGGCATGAAGTCTTATATATACTGTACAGCCTGCTTTATTTGTTATAATCGATCGTTCTTTGTTACTTATGTTTACATTATGTGTTTCCCGTGTCATAAGAGTTTTATAACCTTTGTTTTTAAATGCGTTTCTTAACTTCAGACCGACTTCAAGTGTAAGTTCGTATTCATTTTTTTTTGTTACAATTCCTGCTGTTCCGTCTGCCACTTTTATTTTTTTCTTGGAAGAACCCGGAGCTATTTCTTCAAGTTCTCTGTTTCCTTTTCCTTGATGTCCGGGATCAATGCAGATAAGCACCGTATCAGACCGGATTTCTCTTCCTGAAGAAATTAACGGAAATATTGAAAATATAGCTAATGAAACGGTCATTATTTTTAATTTTTTTTTTGACATATTGCTTTTCTCCTTTAAAGTTAAAGTATTGCTTAGAAAAAAGTTTATCATAAAAATTATCCGCAGTCAATTTGTCATAATACTAAATTTATGGTATAATTTACTTCAAAATTAAACTTTAAATAAAGGTTGATAATATGAAAATCAATAATTATAAAATATTATTTCTTTTCCTTTCGTATCTTTTATTTTCAGCTAATGCAGCTGCTAATGAAACTGTAATCGAACTGGAAACTGAAAAATCAATAATAGATATAGAAAAAGAGGCTATCGAAGCTAAAGACGGTGTTATACTGAAATATGGAGATATTACAATTAGAGCTGACAACTTAAAAAAACTCGGACAGAAAAATGTTCTTTTTGCTTATGGAAATGTTGTTTTCAGTCAAGGGACCCAAACTGTAAAAGCAAACGAGATAGTTTTTGATTTGGATACCAAAAAAGCAAAAATTTTAGAATCAGAAAGCTATGATACTGATTTAAAGCTACGTTTTGGAGGAGAACAGACATTAAGTGAGTATCCTGATAAAATTACAATAAAAAATGGATGGTTTACGACCAGCTCGTATGAAGTTCCAAATTATAGAGTAAATACAGAAGAGCTGTTGATTTATCCTAATCGGAAAATAGTGGCAAAAAAAATAGGTGTGGAATCAAACGGAAAAACATGGTTTAAATTTCCTTATTATGTTGCTTCTTTAAAACCTGCAAGCCAAAGGGCGACTTTATTTCCCTATGTGGGGAGTGACAGTGACAGGGGATTTTTCGGGATATGGGGATTTGACTATAATAAAGGAAAGTTTGCACAGGGGTTTATAGATTTTGAGCTTAGTGCAAAGAAAAAACTTGCTTTAAAAATTTCCAATGATTATACTTTATGGCCCGGAAATGCAGGAAATATTTTTGTGAAAAGAGTTGTTGTTCCAATCGGAAATAATATAAAAGAATGGGATTTTGAATGGAATCACAATGTGGTTAATACTCCTAAAAGAGAAAAAAGTGAAAGAAGATTTTATGATTTAGGTTATGGAATATGGAATCTGAATTATAAAAATATAACAACCAATTTAGTAAGGGCTGCTGACGGGGTATTGCTTAAAGATGATTACAAATCTTATGTGGATACATACAAAAAAATAGGATTTTATAATTTCAAGATAAATCAGGAGTTGGGACGGAACGGAGAGTTTAATCTGGATTATTATTGGACTCAAAATCCTGATGCTTTAAGGGAATTGACCCGAATAAATGATAACATAGTTGATAGAGATGAAATTGATCCCAGAAAAACTGATGTTGATCTATATAAAAGTGTAAAGTACACAAACGGAAACAGTGATGTAACTATAAAGGTGGACAACGAAAAATTTATTGATATAAATCCGGGATATATAGGTGATTTGAATTCATTCAGAAATAAAAAAAATTATTCGATAGATTTTAAAGGGCCGAAAATAAAGCTTGAATATCTGGATTTTAATAAAGATGAGTATCAAGAAATACTTAATTTAAAAGAAAGAGATGATGCAGATAATGTATCCCTTGAAGAATCCAAAAGATGGGTACAGACGATTGCGTATGATCATAAAAAAGAAGTAGCGGTAACTTTCGGAAAATATTATCCGTTCAGACAAAATGAGTTTTTCGGATATGAGCCGAAAACATTGTCCGGGTATTTGACAAATAACTTTTATTTTGGAGTGGAAACAAAGCATACAGATATTAGAAAAAAAGAATATGAATATGACTTCACAAGGGATAATCCGGCATTTGATAATTTATTTTTAAATTCTGCCACTGATGATAACAGTAGAATTTATAAAGTATATGAAGATGCTGAGAAAATAAAAAGAGCTAAGAAAATAATATACGAAAAATACCGTTCTCAAAAAATTAATATAGGAAGTGACAAGATTGACCTGCCTTTGAGAAATTCCTATTTATCTTTTAATTTTGGATTTGAAAACAGGGATTATTCAGAAATTTATGTACCGGAATTTTTAAATGGAAGAAAAGTGGAAGATATAAATTCCAAGACCGGATATAAAATATTAAAAGATGTTTCAGGGAATGAAGTTAAACAGCAACCGTCTATGAATATAAGCAGTCTTGATACTAAGTTGTTTATGACTGTTTTTGACAATACTGCAAAAGTTAATAATAAGTTTGATGTAAAAATAACGAATGAGGCAAATCTGACGGTACAGAAAGTAAATGCAAAAGGTTCCATGTTTAATGGAAATGATATAGTGGAAATACCGGGAAATATACTGGGAATAAATAATAATTTTAATTTTTATCTTGGAAATATTACTTTTAATTATAACTTTACGAACCGTCATGACAGACATTTTGAAAGTAATTGGCTGAAAAATCAGTACGTAAGAAATTATTTTAAAATAGACATTGCTAACAGAAGATTTTTAAGTTTTGATTTTGAAAGTAATGATAAATATGAATTTGAAGATTTTAAATCTCAAAGAAATTTTAACAGGGAGTTTCAATACGGTTATTTATCTGATGAAGGAAATAGTTTCCTTTACAGATATACCGATAAGAATAAAGAGTATTTTCCATATAATGAAAGTATGGGTTGGAATAAAAAGTCGTATAAAGAAGCAGTTAGAAACAGGACATTTTCTATAAATTATAATGAATGGGGTATTGATTATACAAATGTAAGAAGTAGGACTAATGATATATTTGGAACAAGTGTGAATTTTGGAGGTCCTGCCTTAAAGCTGAAAACAAATACTCATAAAATAGGATTTGTTTATGACACATCAAAAATGAAAAATAAAAGGATAGATTCTGACCACTATTTCAGGATAAGTTACGGTTTCGGAAAAAAGGTATATAGGGAACTTAAAAATACTCCTCTTGTAACAGCGGATGACAGTTATTATCGTGGAAATGACTATACAACAGTCAGTTTCCTTTATAGATATGAAAATAATGCCAAACCGAAATATGAGGGAAGGGATTCTTCAGGAAATATAGTTAAAGAATCCAATCAGAAAGATTTTTCTATTGAAAATACAAATAAAAGAGTTATTGATAATATTGAAATTAAAAGTGATGACAGACTATTTCTTAACAACGAAGAAGAAGAATTTTATAAAAGTTATGTAGAAGAAGAAACTTACAGACAAAATAAATTCAACTTGAATGATTTTAATTCAAAATTACAGAATTTAAGAAAAAAGAAAAAGTATTTTCAAGTAGGAATTGATATGGAAATAGACGGATCAAATTCTGTAAGAAAATCAAATTTGAAAGGACTTGACAGATTGAACGATCTTACGTTTAAAGTAGAGGCAGGCTATTTGGAAAAGTTTTTCGTAAGATATGCGTTTACAATGGAAAGACCTGACAGAATTTACAGAAACGATCCTAACCGCCATAGTCAGTTTAATTTTAGAAGACATGATTTTGAAAGCAAATATATGTTTGGGGCTGATCCGGACAAACCTTGGTGGATAGGAGGAAGACTTCAGTATGTACAGGATGGAGCACCTAATGTTTCCAATCCTGAAATATTTGAAAGTTCATCTGCTGCCAGAAGAGTAAATAAGATAACTTTAGGAATGGCTACTTTAACTCATAGATTTGAAAATCTGGAATGGGAAATAGGAGCAGGAGTTAAGTGGGATAAACCTGATAATAAGAAGTTGGGATATTATCCGATTGTCACTTTGAAATTTGGAATTGCAACATTCCCGGAAAAGAATGTCCAGTTGAATTATAGTGGAGGCTCTCCTTCATTTGGAGCCGGATTTTAATTAAAAATTGATAAATTGTAAAGGAGTGTATAAAAATGATAGAAATGGTGTTGCCTGACGGAAATGTCAGAAAAATTGAAAAACCTGTGACAGTTGCAGAATTTGCAAAAAGTATAAGTCCAAGTTTGGGGAAAGCTGCAGTGGGAGCGATAATAGATAAAGTTCAAGTAGATGTGTCCCATTTGATTGAAAAATCAGGAAATATACAGATTATAACGGCAACAAGTGAAGAAGGAATAGCGATAATAAGGCACAGTGCTGCTCATATTATGGCACAGGCAGTACAGCGAATTTTTCCGGGAACTAAAGTTACCATAGGTCCTGTTATAGAAAATGGTTTTTTTTATGATTTTGATCCTGAAAAACCTTTTGCTGAAGAAGATTTGAAAAAAATCGAAGAGGAAATGAAAAAAATTGTAAAAGAAGACTATGAATTTAAAAGAAGTGAAGTGAGTGCCGAAGAGGCCAAAAAAATGTTTTCTGAAATGGGAGAAAATTATAAAATTGAAATAATAGATGATCTAGGAGCAGATAGAGTAAGTATTTATCAACAGGGAGAATTTGTGGATTTATGTAGAGGTACTCATATTCCTTCTACAAGTTACCTGAAAGCATTTAAGCTTATGTCTACAGCAGGGGCATACTGGAGAGGAGATTCAAATAAGAAAATGCTCCAGAGAATTTACGGTATTGCTTTTGGAAATAAAAAAGAGCTTGATGATTATTTGACAATGCTTGAAGAAGCCGAAAAAAGGGATCACAGAAAATTAGGGAAACAACTTGACTTATTTTTTCTTGATGAACATGGACCGGGATTTCCGTTTTTTATGCCTAAAGGTATGGAAATTATGAACAAACTTCAGGAAATATGGAGAAAAGAACATAAAAAAAGAAAATATCAGGAAATAAGGACTCCTATAATGCTTGATAAAGAATTGTGGGAAATTTCAGGACACTGGTTCAATTATAGAGAAAATATGTACGTTTCGGAAATTGACGAAAAAGTTTATGCAATAAAACCGATGAACTGTCCGGGGTCAATAATTGCTTATAAAAATAATTTACATTCTTATAAAGATTTACCGTTAAAATATGGAGAAATGGGACTTGTCCATAGACATGAATTTAGCGGTGCATTACATGGATTAATGAGAGTAAGGGCTTTTACTCAGGATGATGCTCATGTGTTCTGTACAAAAGAGCAGATAGAAGAACAGATTATAGAAATAATTGATCTGTATGATAAATTTTATACATTATTTGGATTTGAATATAATATAGAATTATCTACAAAGCCTGAAAAAGCTATTGGTTCTGATGAGATATGGGCAATGGCTGAATCTGACTTGGAATCGGCATTAAAGAAAAAAGGGATAAGTTATAAACTTAATCCGGGAGATGGAGCATTTTACGGACCTAAAATTGATTTTAAAATGAAAGATTCAATAGGAAGAATATGGCAGTGTGGAACGATACAGTTGGATTTTAATCTTCCTTCAAGATTTGATATGAACTATATTGGAGCTGATGGTGAAAAGCATGAGCCTGTTATGATACACAGGGCTATGTACGGAAGTTTGGAGAGATTTATAGGTATATTGATAGAGCATTATGCCGGAGCATTTCCTGTATGGTTGGCACCTATACAAGCAAGAATACTTACAATTTCCAAAGAACAGATACCTTTTGCAGAAAAATTAAATGAAAAACTTCAAAATGCAGGAATACGAACTGATATTGATATGAGAGATGAAAAAATAAGCTATAAAATTAGGGAAGCAAATGGAGAACAGAAAATACCTTTACAATTAATCATTGGGAAAAATGAAGTAGAAAAAAATGAAGTTAATGTGAGAAGATTCGGTTCACAGGAAAGCTCAAGTATAACAGTTGATGAAGTAATAAAAATGCTGATTGAAGAATCTCAAGTCCCATTTAAAAAATAATGTAATTAAAACTAACATACAGCGAGGTGAATTTAAATGAATTATAATGATTTTGAAAATGAAATTTATAAAAATGAAAAAAAAGAAATGACTTATGAAAAACTTGAACAAATAGTTGCTTCAAAAGTTTTGGGAAGTATATTTTGGATGATAGCCGGTCTTTTAGTGACAGGAACAGTTGGTTTTTTTGTAATAGGAGGTTTTTATTCAGGGGCAATACGCCCTGAAATTATAAGTCCGTTAATTTTAGGAGCTCTTATAGTTGAATTTATTGTGGTTGTTGCATTCAGCGCTATGACATTTACAGCTAAAGTGGGAACGCTGAGAGTTATGTTTATAGTATATTCGGCATTAAACGGAATTACGCTTTCAATGCTTGGAGTAATTTACACAGGAAGCAGTATTATCTTTGCGTTTTTAGGAACAGTTGTACTGTTTATAGTGTTAGGATTATATGGATATTTTACTAAGGAAGATTTGACAAAATATGGTACAATGCTGAAAGCCGGGTTAATCGCATTGATAGCAATGGGAATAATCAATATATTTTTCATAAGTGAGCAGTTGGCATGGGTTTCTTCAATATTAGGAGTTGTGATATTTATAATATACACAGCTTATGATATTAACAGAATAAAAAATAATGTCATTGCTTATGCTATAGAAGAAGATATGACGATACTTGACAGAATAGAAATACATGGAGCTTTAAGCCTGTATTTGGATTTTGTAAATCTGTTTATCTATATATTAAGAATAATAGGAAAGAAAAAATAAAAGAAATTTTTAATGAAGAGTTCTCATAATATACGTACTTTTCTTAATATAAAATTATTTAAATTAAGGAGAAAAAATCTTGAAAAGACAGATAAAATGTGTTGAAGAATTTCATAATATATATAAATTAGGAAATTCTGAAAAACCTATAGGAAAATTAGAAAATAGTAAAGAAAAATTAAGATTTGAACTGATGAAAGAGGAAAATGAAGAATATCTTGATGCCGCCCTCAAAGGAGATATAGTTGAAGTGGCGGATGCTCTTGGAGATATGATGTATATCCTTTGCGGAACGATAATAGAACACGGCATGCAAAACATAATAGAGGAAGTGTTTGAAGAAATACATAGGAGTAATTTAAGTAAGCTTGATGAAAATGGAAACCCTATATATAGGGAAGATGGAAAAGTTATAAAAGGACCGAATTATTTTTCTCCTGATATTAAAAAAATAATAAAAAATAAATTATAATTAAAAAATATTTTTCATAGAATCCTTCATTATTAAAGTAAGTTAAAAAATGGTCATATAATATAAAAATTTTAATTAAGGGAAAAAATGGGAAAAATTCTAAGCAAAGACATAGTAAAAATGGGGGGTATAAAGATAATGGGGAAAAAAAAGAAAAAAAAAG
>NZ_RQYW01000021.1 GCF_003932895.1 Leptotrichia sp. OH3620_COT-345
TAGTACTAAAAGTTTTTCCTGAAAAACAAAGACCTATGATAGCTAAAATGCTTGATCCAAAAAAAATAGCGGATGGAATTGAAAGGGCTCTGAATGAGGATAAAGCAGAGGGTTTAGCAAAAGCTCCGACGGAATAATAGAAAAGTTGGAGCGGAAAGCGGAAAAATTTCCGCTACTGAAAAAAGGTTCTTTGAACTTTAATATTATAGACTATAAAAGGGACTACAGCAGAAGTAATGTATATGCAGATATAAGTTATAGGGATAATTTTAAGGGAGACAGAGAATTATTAGCGAGAGCTGGATTTATTTATTATTTAGAATAAGAAAGGAGTTTTACATCAATGTTTAATCAGGAAACAACAAGACAAATAATTTTAATACTTTATGGGGTGTTATTAGGTACTCTTGGAAATTTATTATACCGAGTAAATAATCAACTTAAAATAAATCCTATGGCTGTAAGGGCTTTAAACGGTGCTTTATCTTTGGCTATTTATATACTTCTTATGATTTTATCAAAAGGAGTATTGAAATTGGATATAATTACAATGATTATTATACTTTTCATTGGGTATTTCGTAGAGTTGATAGTTGAAATACTCGAAGATAAAATACCAGGATTAGTTGATCGTTTAATTGAAAGATATCTGGGAAGTCCTCCCAAAAAGGATAAGTGATAAATATGACGGAAAGAAGAACTTTAAGAGATATTTTATTACCTGGAAAAGTGCATAAAAATACACAGAAGAGTGAAAAAACTAATTATGCTTTAAAAACGATAGTTAGAATAATAATATTTTATTTAACAGAATCGGTGTTACTGATAAAAATAAGAGATTATCAATTTGTACGTAATGTTACTGAAATTGGTAAAAAATCGACCGTATCAAGTCAAACAATAGCAGAATTAAGAAATACGATGATAATCGAAAATTTGTTGATTACAGTTATAATGACGATTATATCTTTAGCAATATTATTTTATTGTAATAAAAAAATGTCAGAAAATAGGTAGGATTAAATTCCTACTTTTTTAAAAAAATATAAAATCTTTTGTAAAAAGTCTTGACTTCTAAGGAATTTTCTCAAAATATATGGTATAATTAATTAAACTTAAAGCGAAAGGAGAGATTTTTATGATAACAGCACTGAATATAGCTAATAATTTTCTTGAAAGAGCTTTTGCTGAAAATATTTCAATTTCTCCAATGAAGATGCAGAAGTTAATTTATATTTTATACAAAGAATATTTAAGAAGAACTGGTAGAGCTCTTTTTTCTGAAAGATTTGAAGCTTGGCAATATGGACCTGTATTACCAAATGTATATAGTGAATTTAAAGGATATAAATCAGGAGCTATAAAAAATTTTGCATTAGATGCAGATAATAGTATTACAAAGGTCAAAATGGTTCCAGGAAGTGATTTTTTTAATGTTTTTAATGAAGTATGGCATGAGTACGCTGGATACTCTGGAGTAGAGTTATCAAGATTTACTCATCAAGAACATGGAGCTTGGGAGAGAGCTATCAATGACAATACTTTTATTTTAAAAGATGAAAACATAAGAGAAGAGGAATCTTATGTTTAATGAAATTGAAGATAATGTAAATAGAATAAAGAAAATTAGAGAAAGATTGGAAAAATTAGGAAAAGAAGAAGAAGAGTTAGAAGATATACCGGTTTCAAAGAAAGATAATAATAATATTAAAAAAAATGAAATTCCTGAAAGTGAAACAATACAAGAAACCATTTTAAATCAATGGAAAATTAAAAAAGATGAAAAAATGAGAATACAAGGTAAAATGATACGTTCTTTCTTTTGGTTTTTAGTAGGACAATTTGTATGTTTAATATTGCTGATTTCATCAAAAATAATAACTGAAATCATCTTTTCTTACAAATTTGACAGTTTAATAATTTACTGGTATCTTTCTATATTTGTAACACAAATAATAGCTTTAATTACTATAAGCCATAAATATATGTTTTCGGATAATGAAGATAGAATACTAGAATATACTCAAAAACACCTCAAGTAATAGTAGAGGTGTTTTTTATTTGAAAAAATATTTTATAAAAAGTATTGACAAAATATAAAATATATAGTATACTATCAGTGTAGAGAGGAGGTGAATACCGTGAACATTTTAGAGATTATTCAGTTAATTGTAAACTTAATAATAATCTACGATTTTTGGAAAAGCAGAAAAAAATAAGTTTGCAAGGGGCGAAAGCCCCTCTCTACAAAAAAATAATGAGGAGAGTGATAGAGATGATAGGATATATAAATTTAATATTATCAATAATTATATTGGTATTGGTAATCAAAAAGAAATAAAAAAAGCCCCATTTGTATAATTTGGGGCGATACCGTGAACATATTTCAACATTATAATATCATAATAAATCAGAAAAGTCAACCGGGAGGGAAAATGCAAAAAAAGGAAAATAGAGGAGCGAAGAAAGGAAGAAAAATAACTTGGCATACAAGACCTGATGTCGAAAAAGTAAAAGATGTAAATATGTCTTTCAGAACAACTGTAGAAGAGCGAGAAGAAATAAAAAAATTATTAAAGGAAATAGGAAAAGGAACTACATCTGAAAAAATAATAAAAGGATTAAAAGAATTGATAAAATAGAAAGAAGGTTGGAAATATGGAAATTGAAGATATATATGATATTATTGAAGAAAATGGAGAATTTAAAGTTTTTAAAAATAATAGTTTTGTAGAGAAGTTTAGTTTATTAGGAGCGGCAAAATCTTTTGTTGAAAAAGAAAAAAATAAAGATAAGGAAGAAAATAAAAAAAGTATTAAATCGAAATTCCGTAAGAAATCAGAATTAGAACGATAAAGCTAATATTCTTAAACGTAGGTATACAATAGGTATATCAACATATTAAATATATTGATTTTATTAGGTTTAATTAACTTAGTTGATTTTCTCTCCAAAAAGCAAATAAGTCGGCGTATCCACAGCGTCGGCTTTTTTGCATTTATAGATTTTAAGGGGTTTAGAGTATTTTTATGTTGATGTCGGGATGATTTATTTTTACCGAAAATTCAAATAAATAACATAAAACTTCAATATTTTGAAGCCTCGTTGGCTTAAAGTTGGCTTAATGATATCGATATAATCAAAGATATATTTTTTTTGATTTAATATCTGTATGAAATAACAATCGTTATGTATTTTATTGTTTATCGTAGGATAAAAAATTAATGGTGTATACTGTTCTGAAAGCACTCCATCAGATGTTAGTACTAAAGTCATTAATTAAGAGAAGAAATTCTAAAATGTTTCTTGACCTGAAAGAATTGATAGAAAATAAGTTTTACAGAGAGTGACCACCTGAACACAAATTATCGATAGAGAAGCTTTAACAAAAACTGTAACAATTTTTTGAGAGAATTTTGTCCCAAGGAGCCCGATGTATCAAAAATAGAAGCAGAAAGTGTAATAAAAACTGTAACGTTAATAAATTCAAAGTCCAGAAAAGTGCTTGAACCGGGCAATATCATTTAAAAAATTATTACATAAAATTAATTTTTAAGAATTTTTAAAAGTATTGCATTTAATGTTATACTTTATTAAGTATAACAAATATTATTATTTTTCGATAATTTAAAGATGTATGAGAAAATTTACAGTGTATGTTGTTTATTCATGAAAAAATAAAAAGGAGAAAATAGAATGAAAGAAAAAAATAAAAAAGAACAGAAAGAGTTAAAAAAATTAAGTAAGTTTATAAGTCTTATATTAAGGCATTCACCGGATAAAGTAAAAATAAAACTTGATAAATACGGTTGGGCTGATGTTAAAGAATTAATAGAAGGAATAAATAAAACGGAAAATCAGAAAATTGATTTTAAAATGTTGGAGAGAATAGTAAAAACAGATGGTAAAAAAAGATATGAGTTTGATGAAAATTATACTAAAATAAGGGCATGTCAAGGTCACAGTTTAAAGGTGAAATTGGAACTGAAACCTGTAAAACATCCTAAGATACTGTATCATGGAATAGCTGAAAAATATACAGCATCTATAAAAAAAGAAGGTTTGAAAAAGAGGAGAAGGCAGTATGTATATCTTTCAGAAAAGATGGAAACCGCCTATAATGTGGGGAAAAGACATGAAAATCCCTCAATAATAGTAATTTTGGCAGATAAAATGTATAAAGCCGGAAAAAGGTTTTATCTTTCTAAAAATAAAGTATGGTTGACAGAAAATATAGAAATAGAATATTTGGAATTCTCTGATTAAGTTCAGGATAAATTAAATATGAGATAATTCTTTCATATTCTATAAAATATTTTATAAGTTGAAAAAATAACAGTTTGTAGAAGAAATTTTCCAAATTAAAGAAATATATCGAACAGTTAGATTATTAAAATAATTTTAAATAGTAAACATAACATTATAATTAAGTGAAAAAGCTGTGATTAAATAAAAAAAATGTCTTATAAATTAAAAAATACATTGGATTGATAGTTTACATATTTTACTGTTTTTAAAATACTAATGTATGATAAAAACATATTATAAAATCATTTTTAATTTATTAAGACATTCTATAATTTTTGACGGATTTTGAAGACCTATTTATAATATTTCAACTATTGATTTATCTGAGTGAATTATCTCCCCTTTTTGAAACAATTCTTTTAAATTTATTTTTTCTTCTAAAGGAAGGTATTCTACATAAATATTTTTCAAATCTTTGAATTCAGATTTTTTTACAGTGTCTAAAAATACTATATTTTCAGGTATTTGAATATTAATATCTATTATTTCAGTATTAAAATAATTTTTTAATTTATCATTCAAATTTTTCTTTAAAATATTATTTGAGAAGATACAGAATCTTTCACTGTCAGATTTTTTTTCAAGATTATCAAGATATTTTTCAAAATTTTCATCTGAATTATAAAAGAAAGTGAAAGGATAATCAGAATTTACTTTATATTCATATTTTGAGGTTATATCAAAATATAATTTTAACTGAAGTCCGTTATATGGAAAATTTTTAATATCTTTTGTAATTATTCTGCTTTTCTTTCCCGTCTGTTTCATATAATAAATACCTAAAGTAAGTAGAAAATTATTTAGAATATTTTTAAAGTCCCCATTATTTAGGAGTATTAAATTATAATTTTGTTTAAAAAATAATGAAAGTAGATGTTTAGTGTAACTGTCATATTCCATGTTTCCTATTAAAAATTCTTTTATTTTTCTAAAAATACTCATTTCAGTGTATTCATAACATTCAAATGTATAGTCTCTTTTAATCAATATATCTATTATATTATGAGTCATAGTTTTTTTTATATTTTCGATTTTGACTATAAAATTATAATTGTAATATTTATTTAAAAGAATGAGTAAATTTGAAACATTATAATCAAGCCTTCCAACAAATTTTCTACCTTGAAAAAGGGAAATTTGATCAAATTCCACTTTGACAGTTAAAAATATATCTTTTTCCAAATCAATATTTGTATAAAATACTGATTTCAAAGGGAATGAAGTATTGTATAAAGAATGATAATAAGATAAAGTATCATCTTTTAAACTTGATATTTTAATGTCGTCAATATAAACTTTAGTATAATATCTATCTTGAAAAGGTTCAACTTTCAGTTTATATACGATATCATAAAAAAGATTTTGACTTAAATCTTTGAAATACTCCCCTGCTCCGAACCAGACGGCATTTTTATTTGAAAATCCTTTCTGTTTTAGATCAAACATAAGATGATTCTTAGTTTCTCCGATAAATTTAATATTCTCTAGAAGAACGTTCTTTGTCTGGAATGTAGGGCTCGGATTTCCAAAACCGAAAGGTTTCAGCAATTCAATAATCTGAAAAAATTCATAAGACATTTTCTGTATGGGAATTTGTTTATCAATATTTATTATTTTTACAAAATCTTCTTCCTTGAGAACTTTTTTTGCATAGTCATTAATTTTTTTTCTGAACAGGTTTATGTTTTTAATAGGAATTGTAAACCCTGCAGCTCCTGCATGCCCTCCAAATTTTATAAACAGTTCCGCCATAGACTGGAGAGCTTCCAAAATATTGAAATTTTCAATGCTCCTACATGATCCGATGGCGATTCTCTCATCTTCTTTCACTTCCATAATAATAACGGGTTTATAATAAATATCTACTATTTTTGCCGCAGCAATACCTATAACACCGTGATGATATTCGGGAGAATGGTCAATGATGACAAAATCTTTATCAATATTATTTTTTTCTATATTTTTTTCAATCATGTCAATAATTTTATTTTGAAGTTCTTTTCTTTCGTAATTTTTGTTGATCAGTTCCTTTACGATAATTTCGATTTCTCTGCTATTATCTGAAATTAAAAGTTTAACAACCATTTTAGCATCTTTTAGACGTCCTGCGGCATTAAATACCGGTGCAATGATAAATCCTACATCATAAGTGGAATACTCCGATTTTGGAGTATCCGAATTATTTGGATTGTTGTTGAACAGCTTGTATAAGAGGAAGCTCAATCCTTTATTTTCGGAAAAGGGAAGTTTCTCCAATCCGAATTTGGTTAATATCCGATTTTCTTCAAGGAGAGGAACGATATCTGCAACAGTTCCTATAGCTACAAGATCAAGAAATTTATAAGCCTTTTCTTTTAAACCGTTTTTTTCAAAAAGAGCTAAAATAACCATAAAAATAGTACCTACGCCTGCAAGAAACTCAAAAGGAAATTTATTGTCTTTTCTTTTAGGGTTAATAACAGCAAGAGCATTGGGAATTTTATTTCCGTGCAGATTATGGTGATCCGTTATTATAACGGGAAGTCCGATAGAATTTGCATATTCGACTTCAGAATGAGCTGTAATCCCACAATCTACAGTAATAAGGAGTTCTCCACCGGAGTCTTTTATTTTTTTTAATGCCTCGTTATTAAGTCCGTAGCCTTCATCACGGATGGGAATATAATAATTTATATTTTCAGCATTCAGTTCTTTTAATGCCAAATACAAAATCGAAGTTGAAGTAATACCGTCTACATCATAATCACCGTATATCCATATATTTTTTTTCTCTTTAATTGCTTTTTCTATTTCAGTGACAGTTTTTTCCATATCACATAAATCATAGGGATTTCTAATATTGTCAAGCTTAGGATTAAGAAATCTTTTAATATCTTTATCAGATTTTATTCCTCGTGAAAATAAGATTTTAAGAATATCTTTATCGACAGAGATATCATTTATTTTAATATCTTTCTCTTTTAGGGTGTTTTTTATAACCCATTTAGTATTTCTCATATTTAACTCCTTAAAATTTGTATATTTATTTTAACATATTATGAATGTAATTGAAACTATTTTTGTTAATTTTATTTTAATTTTTAAAATCGGTTATCAACTTCATATTTCTGTTACCCGTTACAAAAAATTTAAATCTTCAAAAATATTTATTATATTTGAAAATAGGAAGTTTAAAATACTAAAATAATAATTTTTCTGTTTGACATAATTTTATATTTTTTGGAAAAATTTTGAATACCAAGAAAATTGAGAACGGTAATAGAAAACAGTTCAAAATAAAAACCGCTTTGAAATGTTATACTACATTTTAAAGCAGTCTATGTATTTTTTATCAAATATTTTTATTTAATAATTCCAATCAGGTCTCTTGTTATAAAAGGGATGAACAATTGTCCATCGGCAAAGTCAAGACCTTCACCGGGATTGTAAAACAAAACAATAGAGTCATCTTCCATATAGAATTTTTGACCTTTATGTACTCCTTTAAATTTTTCTTTTCCTGATTCGTTTACAGTTAATCCGAACTGTCTTATTTTGTCATTAATAGCTGAATTTAAAGCATTTTCATATCCTTGGACAAATATATCTTTAAGTCCCATTTCTTTTCCGTTTTTTACGTTAAATGTCAAAGCTTCGTTTAATTTTGTAACGGAATTGTATTTTTTATCATTTTTTTCTACTGTAAACAGTACACTTACAAAACGATCGTTACTTCCTACCACTTTATATTCAACTTTGTAAGTCTTATCTTTATTTCCTTTAAAGGAATTTACAAGTTTATTCACGGCTTTGTTCATATTTGCCACGATTTTAGTATTTCCTGTAAATACAGGATAAGCAATAACAGAACCATCAAGATTTTTACTTCTTGCTATTTCTTTGACAACATCAGGAGCTGTGGGCAAATAATTTTGAAATGTAAATGTAGTGTCCACTTTCTCTTTTCTTGCACCAAATGATAATGTGGCAAGGATTAGAGCCATTAAAATTATTCCGAATTTTTTCATTTATAAATCACCTCATAATATTTTATTTAGTTAAATACACATTTATATAAATTATTATATACTAAAATTACTAAATAATCAAATAACATTTTCAATTAAAAGAAAGATTATCTGAAATAAGTTTTATTATATATGTTTTATATATATATTTTTAAAATTATAAATTTAATATATTAAAACGGATGTTATAAACGACTGAATATATTTTATAATCCAAAGTATTTTTAGTATAAATGTACAAAAAATAAAACAAAGTTTTAAAAAAACAGTAAAAAATGATAGTTTGACAGACAAAATATATAATTATCAAAGTAATAAAAAATAGATTCTAAGCTAATTAAATACTTGACTAGAGCATATTTTGATTGTATCATTAAATTGAGAAAACATTAATATTTTGATTTCACAAACACTATTAGATAAATTTTTTTTAGGAGGAACAATGGCTAAAGTAATGAAGACAATGGACGGTAACCAAGCAGCGGCACATGCGGCATATGCCTTTACCGAAGTAGCCGGGATTTACCCGATTACTCCATCATCAAACATGGCTGAATATACTGATCAATGGGCTGCCTATGGAAAAACTAATTTACTGGGAACTCCTGTGAAAGTGGTTGAAATGCAGTCCGAAGCCGGAGCGGCAGGGACAGTTCACGGCTCGTTACAGGCAGGAGCTTTGACGACTACATTTACAGCCTCTCAGGGATTATTGCTCAAAATACCTAATATGTACAAAATTGCGGGAGAGCTTCTCCCGGGAGTAATGCATGTATCGGCAAGATCACTATCGGCACAGGCATTATCAATTTTTGGAGATCATCAGGATATTTATGCTGCACGTATGACAGGCTGGGCAATGATGGCTACAAGTTCAGTGCAGGAAGTAATGGATCTTGCAGGAGTGGCACATTTATCCGCAATTAAATCAAGAATTCCGATGTTGCATTTTTTTGACGGTTTCAGAACATCACATGAAATTAATAAAATTGAAGTAATGGACTATGAAGTATATGACAGACTTCTGGATAAGGAAGCAGTACAGGAATTCAGAAAAAGGGCGATAAATCCTGAAAGCCCTGTAACAAGAGGTACTGCACAAAATGATGACATCTATTTTCAAGCAAGAGAAGTTCAGAATAAATTTTATGAAGCTGTACCTGATATAGTTAATGATTATATGAAAGAAATTACGAAAGAAACAGGAAGGTATTACGCACCTTTTGTATATTACGGAGCTGAAGATGCGGAAAGAGTAATCATAGCAATGGGGTCAGTAAATGAAACTATAAGGGAGACAGTAGATTTCCTTGCTGAAAAAGGTATAAAAGTAGGACTTCTGACTGTGCATTTATACAGACCGTTTTCAAAAAAATACTTTTTTGAAGCAATGCCTAAGACAGTTAAGAAAATTGCCGTTCTTGACAGGACAAAAGAACCGGGAGCATTGGGAGAACCTTTGTATATGGACGTAAGAACATTATATTACGGAATGGAAAATCCACCGGTTATAATAGGTGGAAGATATGGATTGTCTTCAAAAGATACAACTCCTGAACAGATTTTAGCTGTTTATAAAAATTTGGCACAGCCTGAGCCTAAAGACCAGTTTACTATAGGTATAGTAGATGATGTAACATTCACGTCACTTCCTCTTGAAGAAGAAATCTTTGCAGGTAATAAAGATGTCAAAGCATGTTTGTTTTTCGGATTAGGATCTGACGGAACTGTTGGGGCAAATAAAAACTCGATCAAAATTATAGGAGATAAAACGGATTTATATGCACAGGGGTATTTTGCATATGACTCTAAAAAATCAGGGGGAGTAACAAGATCTCATTTAAGATTCAGCAAGGAACCTATAAGATCTACTTATTTAGTAACAAAACCAAGCTTTGTAGCTTGTTCTGTACCTGCATATATGGGTAAATACGATATGATATCAGGATTGAGAGAAGGAGGAATTTTCCTTCTGAACACAATTTGGGAAAAGGAAAAAGTGGTAGAAACAATACCTAATGAAATAAAAAGAGAACTTGCAAAGAAAAAAGCGAGATTTTTCATTATAAATGCTACAAAACTTGCTCAGGAAGTAGGACTTGGAAACAGAACAAATACAATTATGCAGTCTGCTTTCTTTTATCTGACTCAAGTAATTCCTTATGAGGAAGCGAAGAAGTATATGAAGGAATACGCTGAAAAAACATATGGAACAAAAGGAAAAGATATAGTTGAGAAAAACTGGGCTGCAGTAGATAAAGGAACTGAAGGACTTGAAGAAATTTTTGTAGATCCTTCATGGGTAAATCTTGAAGTAAATGAGGATATTATAGATGCACACAAACCTGAATTCGTAAAAAAAATAGCAGATCCGATAAATGCTATTAAGGGGAATGATTTACCTGTTTCTTCATTTATAGGATATGAAGACGGAACATTTGAAAATGGAACAACTAATTTTGAAAAAAGGGGTATTGCAGTAGAAGTTCCTGAATGGCAACCTGATATGTGTATACAGTGTAACCAATGTGCTTATGTGTGTCCTCATGCAGTAATAAGACCGTTTTTAATTGATGAAAAAGAAATGGCGGCAGCACCTGAAGGAATGGATACTATAAAAGCTATAGGAAAAGGATTTGATAATTTACAATTTAGAATACAGGTATCACCTTTAGATTGTACCGGTTGCGGCTCATGTGTAAATGTGTGTCCTGCACCTAAAGGTAAAGCTATAATAATGAAACCTATAGATTCTCAGATAGAGCGTAATGAAGTCGAAAATGCGGAATATCTTTTTGATAACGTAACTTACAAAGATCATATAATGGGAAGAGGAACGGTAAAAGGCTCACAGTTTGCAAAACCTTTATTTGAGTTTTCAGGAGCATGTGCGGGATGTGGAGAAACTCCTTATATTAAACTTGTAACTCAATTATTCGGAGAAAGAATGATGATTGCCAATGCTACAGGATGTTCGTCGATTTATGGAGGGTCTGCACCGTCGACTCCTTATACGAAAAATTCCTGTGGGGAAGGACCGGCATGGGCATCTTCATTATTTGAAGACAATGCGGAATATGGATATGGAATGTTTCAAGCTGTCCATACAATCAGACAGAGAATGGCGAAAATGATGATAGAATGTCAAGATGAAGTATCCCCTGAATTAGCCGATTTATTTGCTGAATGGAGAGAAAGCATATCGGATGGAGAAAAGACAACGGAATTACGAGATAAAATAGTTCCGTTACTGGAAAAGGAAACAGGAAAAACAGCAAAAGAACTTCTTGAGCTGAAACAGTATTTAGTCAAAAAATCTATATGGATGTTTGGAGGAGACGGTTGGGCATATGATATAGGTTATGGAGGTCTTGACCATGTGCTTGCCTCAGGAGATGATGTAAATGTCCTTGTACTTGATACCGAAGTTTATTCAAATACGGGAGGTCAGGCTTCAAAAGCATCACCGGCAGGTTCGGTTGCAAAATTTGCATCATCAGGAAAACCTGTGAAGAAAAAAGATCTTGCAGCAATATCCATGACATACGGAAATATATATGTGGCAAGAATTTCAATGGGAGCAAATCAGAATCAGGCTTTAAAAGCTATAAGAGAAGCTGAAGCTTATCCGGGACCGTCAATTATAATTGCATATTCGCCATGCATTGCTCATGGGCTGAAAGAAGGACTCGGAAAATCTCAAACAGAAGAAAAATTGGCTACTGAAGTAGGATATTGGCCGATATTGAGATTTGATCCGAGACTTGCGGAAAAAGGTAAAAACCCGTTACAATTGGATTCAAAAGATCCTGCATGGGATAAATATGAAGAATTCCTAAAAAGGGAAAGAAGGTATACAACACTTCTTTCAGAATTTCCGGAACATGCAAAGTCGTTATTTGAAATGAATCTAAAAAATGCCAAGGATACTTGGAGTTATTATAAGAGACTTGCGGCAATGGATTATTCATTAGAAGTATAAATAAAGTATAGAAAATAGATAAAAAAGTATGAGAACATAAAAACTCATACTTTTTTATTTTAGGAAAAACAAATTTATTTTTTATAAATTTTAATAATGGAAATATGTACTTGGATTACAAATAAAAATTCCAACATTCAAATTATTTCACAAAAAAATATGAGAATGAACATTAAGAAAAATCACTGTTTGAGCGAAGCGAGTTTGTAATTTTTTAGTGAACGAAGTATTTTTGAGTAAGAAATAATTTGAGTTGGCAGTTTTTTTGTTAAACTTTTTATAAAAAGGTTTGGAAGCGGGTATGAGGACGGTGATGATCCCTCACGGAAAATAAACTATGTTAGTAGTTTTTGATCTCAAAAAAGTTCGTTTTATACTAAACAGTTAAAAAATGCAAACTATATTAAGGATAAGAAGTTTCAACTCCCAGTTAAACAGTATGTAATTCCAAACTTTTAAAATCTCTCCAGCTTAAATGGAAAATAGTATAAAATATTTAAGATACTAAATACTGTAGTTGATAATTTGTGATACTATAAATTTATTTATAGATGAATTAGTAAAAAGTATAATTCTTTGAGAGTAGATTTTATCTATCCTTAAAAAAGTTTAGTATAAGTCTCACATAGAATTTATAAAAAATAAAAAAAAATTATTATTATGATATAATATAAAAAAATTATAAAATCTAAGTTAGGAGTGATAAAATGAAAAATTATGGAAAACCAAAGAAAGTAGTAGGAATGAAATTTATAGCAAAGTTTTTTATGCTAGCTTTTTTGCTATTATTTTCTTTCTTTTTGTTTTCAATAACAAAGTTTTTTATTAAAGATTTTGATAGAGGTTATGCAGCCTCGGGTTCAAGCTATGTAATATTTGTAATTATAGCTGAAATTGTTATGATATTTTTTGCTTATGGATTACCTTATCTTATTTTTAAATTATATCCTAAAATTTATTATTATGATGATGGTTTTCAAGTTGGAAAAAAGAATACAAAAATTTATTATGAAAAAATGGATTATTTCTTTATACCTGCATACAATAGAGTAAACTCATTTATGGCAATAAGATATACTGATAATGAAGGAAATTGGAAAGCTATCCCGGCTATAAATTATGCCAGACATTCTTTTGACTTATTTCAACAAGATTATATAAATGTAAATTTTCCAAAGGCTATGGGAAAACTTGAAAATAATGAAACAATAGAATTTTTATTCAATGATCCTAAGAAGAGATTAATAGCTTGGGGTTCTAAAAAGTATATACCTAAAAAATTGGAAAACGCTTTAAAAATAAAAGTTACAAGAGAAAGTATAACTTTTGATGATGAAACTTATGAATGGGATAAATATAAAATATTTGTAAGTTTAGGTTCAATAACAGTTCAAGAAAAAGATGGAAGCCCTATTTTAGTTTTAGGTGGAAATGCTTTAATACATAGAACTAATCTTTTAGAAGCTATTATTAATACTTTTAGAAAAAATTAATAAGGAGATGGTTTTGTTTGGATGCACCAAAATATATGACATTAGAAAAAAAAGATAAACATAAATTACTGACATTTTCGGGAGTTTTTCTATCTTTTATAGTTACAACATTTATTCTTTATATATTAGCGCAAAACAAGGAAAGCACAATATATGCTCCTATAATAGCAGTTGCTTTTCCATTGCTTGCAGGAATAGGAGCAAACTATTTGGGCAAAAAATCCGACAAAAAGAAAAGAGATAATCAGGATAGTTGGAATATTGATGGAAATGGTTTAGAAAAAATAAAGAAAAGTAGATTTAGTAAATTTTCCAACAGACAATTTGGAGATATATCTTATTTTGGAGCTATATTATCATTGATTGCTACTTACTTATCTATTTATTTATCCGAGGTATTAAATTTAACTGAATCTTTACATGTGCAATATCCTGATAACAGTTTTTCAGCTATTTTTATAAGTGTTATTAAAAATATTTTTAAAGAAAATTGGAGCAGAAAATATTTAGTAGGATATTGGATTTGGGCTACAATTTTTATAATAATTTTAATGGGAACAACAATTTGGGGAGTTAAACAGATTGAAAAGATGAGAAAAAAAGAACAAGAACAAAGAGAAAGAAATAAAAATAATAACATAAGTAAATTTAATTAGAAAAGGTAAAATAGTTTTTTAAAAAGGTATAATGGATTATTTGATAAATTTTAAAAGAGGCGTCAGCCTTTTTTTCTATTATTTGTAAGGAAAATAAAATTACTCAAGTTTTATGCTAAACCTCGTTTAAATAATGAATTTATTACAATTTTTTTTACATGGAATCATAAATTAATATTTTCAAATAATGAAAATATAATTTTTCCTTTTTAAATGAAAATCGCATCGGTTATGTTTCGGTTTCTCCTTTTTTTGTTAATCTGTTCCGTTATTTCGTAAATTTCCTTTTTATTTATATTTTTTAGCTTTTCCCCCAACGTTCAAATTTTACAACGTGGAAAATGTGTTAGTGAGCGTTATGAAAACATCCTTTTTGTTTTCATAGCGAACGGGCATTTTTGAGTATGTAAAATTTGAGTTGGTAGGTTTTTTGCCAAGCTTTTTTTTTCAAAAAAAGCGTAAAAAATTTTTTTGGGCTTACTCTTTTTTTCAAAAAAGGGTAAAGATGTTTTTTGCCAAGTTTTTTGTCAAACTTTTTTTCAAAAATGATTGTTTTTATTCCATTTATCCTGCATATATTGTTTATGTTTTATTCCCCATTGATGTAATAAATCAATGACAGGCTCCAATTCTTTTCCATGTTCAGTGAGTGAATATTCCACTTTAGGTGGAATGACAGGATAGGAAATACGTTTTATTAGATCATCATCTTCTAATTCCCTTAAATTTTTTGTAAGCATTTTTTGTGTTATTTGAGGCATAGCCCTCATAAAATCTGAAAAACGCATAGTTTTATTTTTCATAATGTGTAACAGGATAGGTAATTTCCATTTTCCTGTGATTGTATCAAGTCCGTCATCAGTTCGGCACAAATCAGGTTCAATATTTAATTTTTCAGACATTTCAAAACCTCTCTTTTCAAATTGTATACTTTTTTATATTATAGCACTTTTTAGTGCCTACTTGTATATGTGATTTAATAATGCTATAATTCATTTGTAAATAAAAACAATAATATGAGAAAGGAGTGATCATAATGAAAAATACAGGGCTCCATCATATATCTGTACTGTCAAGTGATGCTGAAAGAGCATATTATTTTTATCATCATATATTAGGATTGAAGTTAATTTTAAAAACTGTCAATCAGGATGATCCAAATATGTATCACTTATTTTTTGGAGATGAAACGGGAAGAGCAGGTACTGAATTTACAGTTTTTGAAATGAAAGGAACAAGGGAAACTTCATTTGGAACAAATTCTATTGAAAGGACAATGTTTTTAGTACGTTCAGAAGCGTCCATACGTTTTTGGGAAAATAGGCTTACAGATTTTAATGTATGTCATTACGGAGTTGAGACATATAATGGTCAGAAAATTTTAAGATTTGAAGATGAAGATGGGCAAAAACTGGGCTTTGTGTATAGAAATACCGAAATAGGTAAAATGGATCCTTTTGTTGCTGAAGATATTCCTGAAGAACATGCTATTTTAGGAATAGGAGATGTCTATTTACGTGTGAGATATACTGAACCGACACAGGAAATAATTGAAAAAAACTATGGATTTAAAAAATATGGAGAAATAATGTGGAATGATTATAAAGTTTCGATGTTTAAATTTGAAAATAATCCTTTCAAGCATGAAATTCATATTATTGAAGATAAAAAATCCAGACTTCAGTATTTAGGTACAGGAGGAATACATCATATTGCATTTGGAGTCGAAGATGTGAAAGATTTGGAAGAACTTCAGAAAAAACTTAATGAAAAAAATGTTCAGAGTTCAGGGATTGTAAATAGAGAATTTATTATTTCAAGTTATTTCAGAGAGCCGAATTATAATTTATTTGAAACCGCTACACCTCTTAGTAAAGGTAAGGAAACTTTTCCCGAACAGGGAAGAGAGTTTCATGAAATTCCGTTGTTTTTACCTGAATTTTTAGAAAAAAGACGGGAAGAAATTGAAAGAAATGTAAATTTTAAATTCTCAAAATAATAAAATACGGAGAATAAATAATTATGGAATACATGTTTATAAAGGGAACAGAAAGATTATTTGTACTGTTTCACGGAACAGGGGGAAATGAAAACAGCTTGTTGTTTCTAACAGGAGAACTGGATCCCTATGCAAGTGTACTAAGTTTTTTAGGAAATGTAGGAATAGGAAAAAATAGAAGATTTTTTGCTCCTCTTGTAAATAAAAAAATGGATAAAAATGAAGTGACAAGAAGGAGTTATGAATTTTTTAAAAAATGGGACAGTTTTAAATTTGATGAAATAAAAGAAATAGTATTTATAGGTTATTCAAATGGAGCAAATTTTATACTGGGACTTTTACAGGAACGTCCGGACATTGCAAATAAAACAATATTGCTGCATCCAAGTAATTTAGGTTGGATTTTTAAGGAAAAACCTTTAAAAAATAAAATTATTGCAACTACAGGAGCAAGTGATATTATAGCTCCTGCGGGAGATGTTATGAAATTAAAAAAAGAATTTGAAAATATCGGGTATAAAGATTTTCAAGTTATACTTCTTGATGGGGGGCACGGAATAAGTGATGAAGAAGTTGAAAAATTAAAAAAATTTAAATAATTAATAAAAATAAAAAAACAAAAGAAAGAAGTGATATATTATGGTAGAATTAGGAATAAGTTCATTCGGAGAGACAACACCTATGGAGAAAACAGGAGAAGTACTTTCACATGATGAACGTATTAGAAACATGGTAGAAGAAATAGAACTTGCAGATAAAGTAGGGTTGGATATTTATGCGATAGGCGAACATCATCGTTCTGATTTTGCAGTATCCGCTCCGGAAATTGTCCTTGCGGCGGGAGCGGTAAATACTAAAAATATACGTTTATCCAGTGCGACAACGAACATATCGTCAAATGATCCTGTAAGAGTTTATCAGAATTTTTCGACAGTTGATGCCTTATCAAACGGCCGTGCTGAAATTATGCTGGGAAGAGGATCATTTACAGAATCATTTCCTTTATTCGGTTATGATTTGAAAGATTATGAAGAACTGTTTAATGAAAAGATGGATATGATACTTGAAATAAAAAAGAATGAAATTTTGAATTGGAAAAGCAGAAAATTTACTCAGAACGTTGATGGAAAAGGAGTCTATCCGAGAGCGGTTCAGGAAGATTTTCCTATCTGGGTTGCAACAGGTGGACATATAGAATCAACATTAAGAATTGCAGAAAAAGGACTGCCTATTGTTTATGCCATTATTGGAGGAAATCCTCTGGCATTCAAACAGTTAATAGATATTTACCGTAAATTTGGAGAAGAAAGTGGGCATAATCCTGAAAAACTTAAAGTTGCAGCTCACTCATGGGGATTTATAGCTGATACGACCGAAGAAGCAGTAAAAAAATATTTTTATCCTACAAAGGTTCTTACAGATCAGATCTCTCGTGAAAGAGCTCATTGGAGAGAACTCAGCAGAGATAGATATATGCAATCGGTAGGACCAAATGGTGCAATGTTTGTGGGGTCTCCTGATGATGTTGCTCAGAAACTGATTAAAGTAATAGAAGATCTGGGACTGGACAGATTTATGTTGCATGTACCTATAGGTTCGATACCTCATGAAGATACTATGAAATCTATTGAACTCTTCGGAACAAAAGTTGCCCCTATTGTAAGAGAATACTTCGGTAAGAAAGCAAAATAAATAAAAAGAGTGGAATTATTTCAAGTAGATAATATCAAAATCAAGGATATTAATTTTATTTGAAGAAAATTCCTCTTTTTTTCTATTGAAAATATAATTTAAAAGTATATTGAGATTACAAAAATGTTAAATTCTATAAAATATAAAAATATAGAGGATATAAATATTTAGAAACCAAAAAAACTTAGTAGATAAAATAACAGTAAGATGTTATTTTTAGGAAAAATTGGACTATAAATTTTTCAGAGTATATAAAGTAAAAAGACTGTTGAGATATCATCAGTCTTTTCTGTTAATTAGATCTATCTTTTAAAATTTGTTTTAAGCGGTTTTATAATCGTAGACAGGGAAGTAAAAGAATAACTTAGGATTATCAAAAAACGAGATTTATAAAAGTAATTTAAGAGCTTTTAAAAAAACTGAGGATCTGAAGAGTCCCGATTTGTATCCGATGGGTAATAAATATAAGAGATAAATTAGTTTTGAGTAATAAATTGGCTTACTGATGAAAATAGTTACAGCATACTTTACTTTTTGAGAATATTGGGAAGAAGCATTCAGTATTTTTGACAGCCTCAAAAAAATTAAAAAATTACGGTAAATTTGGAAACTGAAAAAACACAAGTTATTTTATTAGAGTTCAATATATTGAATTTATTAAACTACAATATATTGAATTAGGTAAACCAGTAGTAAACCAACCGAACTTCAAAATAATGAACTTTTATGTTATTTATGTGAATTTTCCCAAAAAATATGATAAAATACACCAATAGAAAATATAATGTGATATATTCTTAATTAAGTAGCATTTAAAGGCTTCTGAAATAAAAAAAGACCTTGCTGTTCAGACAAAGTCTTTTCTTAAGGAAGTTATGAAGAAAAAAGTTAATTTATCACTTTATATAATTATATTAAACGAATAAACTTAGAATAGGCTTATTATTTCATATTAAATGATTTATAAATACTTAAAACAAAAAAATATATTTATTTAAAGTATACCTATACTGTGAAAAGATAAAATAAAATTAAAAGGAAAGAAATCGAATGAGTAAGAAAAGAAATATTAAAATTGTTTATCAATATGACGGGAGTAAATTTTCAGGTTTCCAAAGACAGAAAAATGGAAAAACGGTTCAGGGAGAAATAGAAAGAATAGTATTGAAAAATTTTTCCCAAAAAATAAATATGATTTCAGCGGGCCGTACAGATAAAGGAGTCCATGCTATGGGACAAGTTTCTAATTTTTTTATTGATGAAAAAATTCCTCTTGAAATTATAAAAAAACAGATTAATAAAAGTTTGGCGGGAGAAGTAAAAATTTTATCAGTTGAAACCGTAAATGATGAATTTAGTGCAAGGTTTGATGCAAAAAGCAGAACTTATCTTTATATAATGAAGAAAGAAGAAGAAATAACTCCATTTGAAGCAAGTTATGTTGCAAAAATAAAAAAGGATATAAAATTGGAGATTTTCCGGAAAATAATAAATACTTTTATAGGTAAACATGATTTTAGCAGTTTTATGAAAAAAGATAGAGCTTTAAGAAATACGGTAAGGGAAATTTATGAGATAAAGTGTATATATAGTATAACGGAAAAAAAATATTATATAGAAATATCCGGCAGTTCTTTTTTGAAAACAATGGTAAGAATAATGATAGGAACTGCATTGGATGCTTATTTTAAGGGGGGGAAAGAAGATTATATAAAACAAAAATTGGAAAATCCTAATGTAGAGCAAAGAAAAATATTATCTCCTGCAGAAGGTCTTTATTTATATAAAGTTAATTATTAATGAATGAAAGGGAAAAGGAGAAAATTAATGAATGATTTTTATATCAGAGAATTGGATGCTATGAATGATTCGGAACTTCTTTTTGAAATAGTAGAACATGAAAATATAGTATTTGAAGAAGCTTCAGTAGGAAACTGGAATATAAAACCATTTGCAAAATATGGAAAGGTGTTTGCAATGCTTCATAAAAAAAATGAAAGAGAAAGACTTGTTTCAATAATTGAAGTTTTAAGAAGTTTTGATGGGAAAAAAGCTTATCTTTATGGAGTTTCAGCTGTTCCCGAATATGAAAAAAAAGGACATACGAGAAAACTTCTTGAATATGTAGTGAGCTATCTGGAGAGTAATAATATTTTTATTATTGAGTTAACTGTAAGCGTCGATAATGAGCGGGCGATAAAAATATATAAAAAAATGGGATTTAAAATAGTCGAGAATCTACAGAATGAATACGGTGATAATGAAGCCAGATATCTAATGAGGTATCAAAAATATTCAATTTAATGAAAAAAATAATACTTTGATAATAAAAGTAAAAAAAATATTTGACAAGTTAAAAGATGGGTTATAAAATTATAATGAATACAAATTTGAATGGGAGAGCTTTACTGAATAATTACATTTTATTTCTGTATTGTTTTTCAGAGTTTGGGAGAGAAATTATTTAAGGAGGAGATAATGTACATAGAAAATGTAGGAGAATATTTGAAAGAGAACGGAATAAAACCGTCTATTCAAAGAATAAAAATTTTTCAATATCTGTTGGAACATCACAGTCATCCTACAGTTGATGATATATTTCAAAGTCTTTCAACTGAAATTCCTACTTTATCCAAAACTACAGTATACAACACTTTAAACATTTTTGTTGAAAGTCATATTGTACATGAAGTAATAATAGAGGAAAATGAAGTGAGATATGATGTTATAACAGGCACTCACGGACATTTCAAATGTAAAATTTGTGGTGAAATTACCGATTTTGATATAGATTTATCCAAACTGGATTTACAGAAACTGGGACATGTGGAAATTGAAGAAACACATTTTTATCTTAAGGGAACATGTGTGAGATGTCTAAGAGATAAAAGAAAAAATTAAATTACCGGATGTCAAATTTATAAGTTTAATAATAAGAAAATCAAATTGAGTTATAATATTAAAAACTGAAGATTATATTAAATGCTGTTTAAAGTTTAGATTATCCAATAAGATCTTGCTTGGACAGCTCTTTTATATTCCTGATAATTAAAATGGATATGAAATATTAACGATAAACTTATTGCAACATTGATAATTTATTGATATAATAAACTTAACTGTAAAAAAATAGGAGGAAAAATGTCAGTAAGAAAACACAAAAGTACCATTAAAGTAATATCAATTATTTTGATTTTAGCTTTTGGAGTTTCAATGATATATGCAGGATGGAATTTCCTTAAGCAGAATGTGTTCGTTGGGACAAAAAAAGTAATAGCAGAAGTAAATGGAGAAAAAATTTATAGAGATGATTTTGAAAGAAATTATGCTGATTTCGAGTCCAGACTTAATTCACTGGTGGGACAAAAAAAACAGCAGTTGGCTCAAGTAGGTATTGATCCTAACGGATTTAAGACATTACCTGAAGAACTTATGAGAGAGTATGTGCTTAAAAGCATGATTGACCAGAAATTACTTCTATCTTCAGCTAAAGATCTGAAAGTAAAAGTCAGCTCAGCGGATGTTGAAAATAAAGTCAAAAGTGACCAGAATCAATATGGAGGAAAAGAAAATTTTATAAATTTTTTAACGGCAAACGGTTATAATTTAACTTCGTACAAGGAATTTGTAAAAAATGGAATGATACTTCAGAAAGTCTATGAAAAAATACAGAATTCACTGAAAATAAATGATGATGAATTGAAGAAAGTCTATGAAAGATATAAATATTTCAATTTTCAGGATCAGACATTTGAGCAGGCCAAACCTCAGTTAATTGAAACACTGAATAATGAAAATGCTGAAATGCTTATAAGTTCACACTTGGCAAAAGCATGGCAAAATGCAAAAATAACTGTAAAAAGTGACAAAGAAAGAAATGTCGATTATAAAAAAATGTATGACAATATTATAAAAACAATAGTTGAGAAGGATGGATATAAATTTGACGGAGCTTCTCTTAATGAAAAAATTATAGGAGAATTTGTAAGATCTGAAAAAGGTTATAGCGATGTTTTGGTAGAACAGGCTAAAAAATCTCTGGAAGCAGATTTGGATAAGCTTATAACAACTGCAAAAAAAGCTAAAGAAGTAGGGATAAAAGCATCATCTGAATTTTCAGGAATACAGGAATTAAACGATTATGCAAAAAAATATTATGATTATTTAATAGATACTTATAAGCCTTCCGAAGAAGCAATGATGGAAAAATTTAATTCAGGCAGAGATAATTATAATGTTCAAAATACGATAGCAGGTCAGGTTGTTGGAGATTACTTTCAGCCGTCTCAGGCAGACTTTGAAGTGATAAAAGTAAAAGCTCAGGAGATATTAAAAACTCTTACTATAGAAAACTTCAAAGAAAAAGCGAAAGAGCTCAGTCAGGATCCCGGGTCAAAAGACAACGGAGGTCAGTTGGGGGAAGTTGATTTGACACAATTAGTCCCCGAATTTGCTGAAGCAGTTAAAAAATCTGAAAAAGGAAAAATAGTAGGACCTGTAAAAACACAGTTCGGGTATCACATTATATATGTAGAGGATAAAAATTCATCAAATGAAAACAGTGCAAAAGTAAGCCATATTCTTATTACTCCTACAATATCCGAAGCTACAAAGCAGGAACTTATAAAAAGAATGAAAACTCTTAAAGATGAACTTGTTGCAAAGAAAGTTACGTGGCAGCAGGTAAATACTCAGGATAAATATAAATTTGAAGTAAAGGAACAGTTTAAGAAACTTCTAAAATCTCAGGCAATTCCGGGAGTAGGGAAATATGATTCTGAATTGAGTAATAAACTTTTTGCATCAAATCCAGGAGACATACTTGAACATCAGACAGAATACGGATATTTTTTATTAAGTAAAATTTCTGAAGTACCGTTTAAGGAAGTTTCTTTTGAAGATGTAAAAGAAAGAATAAGATTAGAGCTTGCCTTTGAATATGTGAATGAAGAAGTGGAAAAATAATGTAATGAAATTAAAATTTTCTTTTGAAAATAAATGAACATTGTGATATAATCAAATTGTTAAAATAAATAAATTATTGGAGGTAATTACAAATGACTAGAATTGAAGATATCTATGCAAGAGAGATACTTGATTCAAGAGGAAATCCAACTGTTGAAGTGGAAGTATTCTTAGAAGGTGGAGCTATGGGGAGAGCGTCAGTACCGTCAGGGGCATCTACAGGAGAACATGAAGCAGTTGAATTAAGAGATGGCGATAAATCCAGATATTTAGGAAAAGGTGTTTTAAAAGCTGTTGAAAATGTAAATACAGTTTTAGCTGAAAATTTAATAGGAATGGATGCATTGGACCAGGTTGCTATTGATAAAGTGATGATTGAATTAGACGGGACACCTAATAAGGCAAAATTAGGAGCTAACGCTATTCTAGGGGTTTCCTTGGCAGTTGCTAAAGCAGCGGCTAATCAGTTAGGAATACCTTTATATAGATATTTGGGAGGAGTAAATTCAAAAGAATTACCTGTACCTATGATGAATATTTTAAACGGAGGTTCTCATGCTGATTCTGCAGTAGATGTTCAGGAATTTATGGTACAGCCTGTAGGAGCTAAAACTTATAAAGAAGCATTAAGAATGGGAGCAGAAATATTTCACCACTTAGGAAAACTTCTGAAAGCTAACGGAGATTCTACGAATGTAGGAAATGAAGGAGGGTACGCACCTGCTAATATTAACGGTACGGAAGGAGCATTAGATATAATTTCCAAAGCTGTAGAAGCTGCAGGGTATAAACTTGGAGAAGACATAACTTTTGCCTTGGATGCGGCATCATCTGAGTTTTCTAAAAAAGAAGGAGATAAGTACATATATACATTTACAAGAGAAGGCGGAGTAGTAAGAACTTCTGAAGAAATGGTAGAATGGTATGCAGGATTGTGTGAAAAATATCCTATCATTTCTATTGAAGACGGATTAGCAGAAGATGACTGGGCAGGATTTAAGTTACTTACTGAAAAATTAGGTAAAAAAGTTCAGCTTGTAGGAGATGATTTATTTGTTACAAATACTGAAAGACTTGAAAGAGGTATTAAAGAAGGAATAGCAAATTCAATTTTAATAAAAGTTAATCAGATAGGAACTCTTACTGAAACTCTAGATGCTATTGAAATGGCTAAAAAAGCAGGATATACAGCAGTGATATCTCACAGATCAGGAGAAACTGAAGATGATACAATATCAGATATAGCTGTTGCTACTAATGCCGGACAAATTAAAACAGGTTCAGCATCAAGAACAGACAGAATGGCTAAATATAATCAATTATTAAGAATTGAAGATGATTTAGCTGATGAGGCTGTTTATCAAGGTAAATCTGCTTTCTATAACATATATAAATAATAAAGAAATAATAAACAGAGTGTTAAATACACTCTGTTTTTAAATATTACAATAAAATTTTAATATACAAATATTTATTGACAATAGAGATAAATTGTATTAAAATTATCCTATAGTAAAATAAATTTGAAATCACACTGAAATTTTATGAAAGACTAAAGTGAATGAAAGAGTTATAGTTTTAAATTAATTTTACAATAATAAAAATTAATTTGATATTATCATATAAATTGGGAGGAGATAATAATGACAGAAAGAAAAAATTCCGTAACATTTAAAGGAAATCCGGTAACGATACTTGGAGATGAAGTAAAAGTAGGAGATAAGGCAAAAGATTTTACAGTTTTGGCAACAGATTTAAAAGAAGTGAAATTAAGCGATTATGCAGGAAAAGTAGTGGTAATTTCAGTGTTCCCATCTGTAGATACAGGAGTGTGTGCATTGCAGGCGACAAGGTTTAATCAGGAAGCGGGGAAATTTCCTTCTGATGTGCAGCTTTTAACAATTTCAGCGGACTTACCTTTTGCATTGGGAAGATTTTGTGCTGATAAAGGAATAGAAAATGCTTTAACAGCTTCAGATCACAGAGAACTCGATTTTGGATTAAAATACGGTTTTGTGATAAAAGAATTAAGGCTTCTTACAAGAGGAACAATAATTGTGGATAAAGGTGGAACTGTAAAATATGTGGAATATGTTTCTGAAGTGGCAGAACATCCTGATTATGATAAAGTATTAGAGGTATTAAAAACATTGGTATAGTTTAGTTCGCTGTAAAATTTGAATATTGAAAGAGAACTGAAATTATAGAAAAAATTTTATTTGAAATTGTAATAAAATATATGCTTAAATTATTAAGATAAAATCCGATATTCAAATTATTTCAACAAAAAATATGTGGATGAGAATAAAGCAAAATCATTATTTGATTGAACGAGTTTCTGATTTTTAGTGAATAGAGTATTTTTGACTTGACTTTTTTACAAAAAAGATTGGAAAGATAATAATACTTCACACACAAAAATTTTTATAGAAAACCTAAAAAACTTTAAAATAGAATTATTATCTATTTTAAAGTTTTTTATTTATAAAATATCGTGTGGAATAGTTTTATTGTTAATTATTTACTGCTGTATTTTAGGAGAAGGTTCCAAAATAACAGGAATATTCAAAGTTTGTGAATTTCTTATTACTTTTAGAGTAACTGTCTGTCCCGCTTTTTTGGCAGCAAGTTCTCCTATAAAGGCTCCCGCAGAATTAACCGGTTTTTCGTTTACAGCAGTTATAACATCCTGTGCTTTAATCCCTGCTCTTTCTGCAGGAGAATTTGGAACAATCTGCGCAATGTAAACTCCATTTCCTGATTTTATATTAAGAATCTGCATTTTTTCAGAAGTCAAATTTTCAAGATAAATTCCAATATAAGGTTTTTCAAATTTTCCTGTGGAAATAATGGAGTCTTTTACAACAGATGCAAGATTTGAAGGGATAGCAAAACCTAATCCGATACTACCTCCGGAAGTAGATAAAATTGCAGTATTCACTCCTATTACTTTTCCGTTGATATCTACTAAAGGGCCTCCACTGTTTCCTTGATTTATAGCAGCATCAGTCTGAATAAAGTTTTCAATCTGTTCAATTCCTAATGAACTTCTTCCGGCTGCACTTACTATTCCTACAGTCATAGAGTCATTTAATCCGAGAGGATTACCGAAAGCTATTGACCATTGTCCGATTTCTATTTTGTCAGAGTCGGTAAATTCCAAAGGTTTAAACTTTTCATTTGATTCAATTTTTAGCACTGCTATATCTACTTCAGGAGAAGTTCCTACAAGTTTTGTAAGATATTCTTTTCCGTCAGTAAATTTTACATAAATTTCATCTGCATTATTTACTACATGGTTATTAGTTACTATATATCCGTCTTCAGATACTACAAATCCGGAACCTAAAGATCCCGATTCTCTTTTTTCTACTCCTCCTGAACGTCCAAATAACAATTCCTCTAAAGGATTATATGTATTTACGGTAATTGTTTTTTTAGTACGTATATTTACAATAGAATCTTTAGAATTTTTATACACATTTATAAATGCATCTTGAGTTTCCAAAGCATTTTTAGTGTGTTTTTCCTGTTCTTTCTGTGAAACTGTTTCTTTTTTCTCGACTTCTTGAATTTCCCCGCTTTTTTCTTTTAAAGGATTGAAGCAGCTTAAAACAGTTAATAATGAAAGTATAATTAATAATTTATTTCTTTTCACTTTAATTTTCCTCCTTTAATTATTTTATTATATATTAGGATAGTGTAAATATATTAAATACTTATATGAATTGTCTTTGTATTGGCTTAAAATAAAAAAAAGCGGGAATGTTTGACATTTACAGGTATAAAAGTTATAATATAACATCTATAAGTAGGGAGTAATTATGATAAAATTAATTTTACTTGATGTAGACGGTACATTGACAGACGGGGGAATATATAGGGGAAATGACGGTATAGAATTAAAAAAGTTCAATGTTAAAGACGGTTATGCAATTGTCTATGCTCAAAAAATAGGAATCAATTTCGGAATAATAACAGGAAGAAAATCCGAACTTGTAAAAATAAGGGCAGAAGAACTGAAAATGAAGTATATTTATCAAGGTATTTCTGAAAAAACATTAGTTTTAAAAGAAATAATAAAAATAACTTCCCTTAAAAAAGAAGAAATTGCTTATATGGGAGATGACCTAAACGATTTAAACATAATGAAAGAAGTCGGATTAAAAGGAGCACCTAAAGATGCAGCTAGAGAAATAAAAGAAACAGCGGATTTTATATCATCAAAAAAAGGCGGTTACGGAGCTGTTAGAGAATTTATAGAATTTATAATAAAAAAAGAAAATAAGTGGGAAGAATTTTTAAAAAACGTGAAATAATCACAAAAAAGATGAAATTAATACAAATTATTTAGGAGGAATAATGGGAATAAAGTATTTAGATGCCAAAAGACTTAGAGTAATTCTAATGGGAGGCGGAAAATGGGTGATAAAACATGAGGATATATTAAATGAACTAAATGTTTATCCTGTTCCTGACGGAGATACCGGAAGTAATATGTCCATGACATTAAATTCCATGATAACTGAATTGGAAAAAGAAACAAATGAAAAAACTTCCATGGAAGAAATTATAGGTGTAGTCGAAGAAGCTGTTTTAATGGGGGCAAGAGGGAATTCCGGAACAATTTTGTCCCAAGTTATAACGGGATTTTTAAAAGGAGTAGGAAATAAAATAAAATTGCTTCCTGTAGATGTCGCTGAAGCTTTTGTTAAAGCTAAAGAAACCGCATACGGTGCTGTAAGTGAGCCTGTGGAGGGGACGATGCTTACGGTTATCAGGAAAATAGCTGATAAAGCTGTTGAAATAGCTCCTAAAATGGATGATTTGATGACATTTTTAAAAGAAATAACTGAAGAAGCCGATAAAGCTGTCAAAGAAACTCCGGAACTGCTTCCCAAATTAAAAGAAGCAGGAGTTGTAGATGCTGGAGGAAAAGGATTATTTTATCTTTTTGAAGGATTTTATAAAGTAGCTACGGAACTGAATTTACTTTCAGAACTTCAAAAGGCACAAGTTAAAGAAAATGAGTTTGACAAGACAATAGCAAATATAGACCATGATCCTGAAAGTATACATTTTCAATATTGTACGGAGTTTATAATTTTAAATGGACAATTTGATACAGAAGAGTATAAAAGACGTGTTCTGGAATTAGGAGATTCTGCGGTTTTTGCTCAAACATCAAAAAAGTTCAAGACACATATTCACACAAACCATCCGGGAAAAGCAATGGAAATTGCATTGGAATATGGTCCTCTTGAAAAGATGAAAATAGAAAATATGAAATTACAACATGACAACTTACAGATTTTTAGTGAAAAGGATGAAGCTAAATTATTTAAAAATAATAAAGTTAATAAAACGGAAAATGCGTATATTATACTTGCAGACTCTGAAAATCTGAAAGATGAATTTTTAAAAGAAGGTGCAGATGTCGTAATACTCGGAGGACAAAGTAAAAATCCGAGTGTTCAGGAGATATTGGAAGCAATAAGTAAAGTTGACAGAAATAATATTTATATACTTCCTAATAATAAAAATGTAATAACTACAGCAAAACTGGCTGCGGAAAAATCAGGAAAAAATGTAATAGTTTATGAAACAAAGACTATGCTTGAAGGTTATTATTGTATAAAAAACAAAGGAGACGGAATAGAAGAAGTGAAAAACAGTGCTAACAGAAACTATTCCATTGAAATAACAAAAGCGGTAAGAGATACTAAAGTAGATAATATTACAATAGAAAAAGATAATTATATAGGACTTATAAACGGGAAAATTAAATATGTAAATAAAAAATTAAAAGGACTTACGGAAGAAATATTGAATCAGTTGGTCACATTAAATACTGTAACGGCAGTAATAGTCGAAGGTAATGAGAAAGACGAAGAAACTAAACAACTGATATCGAATAAATTAAAAAATGTAAAGGTAAAATATATAAACGGAGAACAAGAAAACTATTACTATTATATATATATTGAAAATAAAGATCCGAATATGCCTGAAATTGCAATAGTTACGGATTCGGTATCTGATCTATCAAAAGAAGATATAGAAGGACTTCCAATAAAAATAGTTCCTTTAAAAATAGATATAAACGGAGAAGTATTTAAAGACGGAGAGGAAATTTCGAAAACTGAATTCTGGAAAGAAATGACAGAAAAAGAATTGGAAATAAAAACATCTCAACCGTCTCCTCAAGAATTTTTAAATGCTTATAATAGGCTATTTGAAAAAGGATATAAAAAAATAATTTCCATACATCCTTCAGCTAAATTCAGCGGTACTTTACAGGCGGCAAGAGTAGGAAGATCACTTACTAACAGAGAAAATGACATAGAACTTATTGACAGTACAGGAGCATCTCTACTTGAAGGATTTCTTGCAATTGAAGCAGCAAAAAAATCTGTAAAAAGAGAAAACTATGGAGAAATAATAAATTGGGTAAATACATTTAAATATAAAGGTAAATTGTTAATTATAGTACCTGATTTAAAATATCTCGAAAGAGGAGGAAGAATAGGTAAAGCAAGTTCAGTTATAGCAGGTGCTTTACAACTTAAACCTATACTTACAGTAAGTCAGGGTGAAATTACGGTGGAAAAAAAAGTGTTAGGAGAGCGTAATGCACAAAAATATATTGAAAAATATATAAAAGATGAAAGTAAAAAACAGAGTTTAATAGTATTTACAGGTTGGGGAGGAGGACCTGAAGAACTTGAAAGTATAGTGAAAATTCATTCAGAAATAGGAGAAAGTCCGAAAATAAGTTTTCCTATATTAAATAGACAGGTCGGTGCTGTAATAGGAGCGCATGCTGGTCCTGTTTACGGAGTATTCATATTCCCGAGATTGAGCTAAAATGAGAAAATTATGAAGAAAATATGTTGAAAAGAGGTATTGCTTTTGAAGTTCATAAATTTTGATGAAATAGACTCTACAAATGATTATTTAAGAAAAAACCACAGATTAGAAGAATTTGAGGTTATAACCGCTAAGAAACAAACCGCGGGAAAAGGAAAAAGAGGAAGTGCGTGGATCTCAAATGAGGGAGCCGCACTCTTTTCTTTTGCAGTGGAGAATAATAAAGAAGGGTTACAGGAAAAGATAACAATTTTTAGCGGATATGCAGTATATGAAATATTAAAAAAATATATAGAAAAAAGTTTTACTGATTCCGCTTACTATCAAAACTTAAAGTTTAAATGGCCTAATGACATCTATTATAAAGATAAAAAAATATGCGGCATCCTGTGTGAAAAAATAAGAGAACATATAATAATAGGAATTGGAATAAATATAAATAATACTGATTTCGGAATGTATAAAGATAAAGGAATTTCTCTTTTTGAAATATGCGGCAAAAAATATTCCGTAGAAACTATAATAAAAGAAGTTATGTCATTTTTTGAAGAAAAATATAAAAGTGTAAACAAAAATTGGGAAAATATACTTGAAAAAATAAATGAGGAAAGTTACCTTAAAGGCAAAACAATAAAAATAAAAAAAGAAAAGAAACTGGGTGAAAAGGCTTATAAATTTTTACGTATAGATAGAAGCGGAAAAATATGCCTAATAGGAAAAGGAGACACTGAAGAAATAAAATTTGAGTCTTTAGATTTTGAAGTTATTTTATAGTTCTGATGTTTATGTATTATAATTTATTATTTAAAATAAAAACTGTAATAATTAAATATCATGACAGTTTGTGGAATAGTTTCTGGAATTAATGACAGTTGGCAGTAGTAAAACAAGCTGTATAATATGAGGAGGAGAGGCTATATTGTATTGGATGTCAAGACAAAAGCTAACTAATAAGTAGAGAGTAGAGATTGGGAAAAATTCTAAGCAAAGACATAGTAAAAATGGGGGGTATAAAGACAATGGGGAAAAAAAAGAAAAAAAAAGGGAAAAAAGTAGTTGACAAAGGTTAATAAATTTGATAATATAGATTTTGTCAATTGCGAGAGTGTTTGACGA